>JAFTEP010000323.1 GCA_017453605.1 Clostridia bacterium | reverse complement strand
TATTGTTGAGCTATTTTGTGCTCTGAAGACGCCGCTTTGCTGACGCAAAGCAAGGATGAAGAGCGCGAAAGAGCCAAAAAGACCCGGCCAAAGGCGATTCGGGTTCGACTCCCCTTACCCTAAGCAAGGTTTATCAGTTCCGAATACCCTCAAAACGGGCGGGGAGCCTGCCGTTCCCCGCCCGTTTTTATTCTATCACCTTTTCGATCGTTTCCCGCGATATTATCTCGCCGTCTTCCTCAAAGTGATCGTCTCTGCGCCCGAATTCCTCGAGTGCGCCGAAATAGAACGCCTCCTGGTTGTCTTTGATGAACCGCTCTCTGTCGTCCCCGGTGAGCCGAACGAGAGCTATTCCCGTCATTTGTTTACCACCTTTACCATACGAACGGGATGAGCTTGTATCTCACCCGGGTCTTATATTCCGCGTAGCCTTCAAGACCTTCGGTGAGGACCTTTTCCTCGTTTTTGATGCGTTTCACGATTATCGGGATATATAAGAGCAGGATAAAGAACGAGATGGGGGAGCCGAGGACTATACCCATCGAAGGGAACAGGATAAGCGTAGCGGTATACATCGGATGACGGACTACGCCGTAAAGCCCCGTGTCTATGACCTTCTGATCCTCCGCGACGCCGACCGTTCTCGACAGGTACGTGTTTTCCCTTAAGACCTCGGCGTACATGGCGTAGACGAGGAGGAACACGGCCGCGCCGGTGGCAGACGCCCACCACGGCAGAAGAAACCGATCGAAGCGGAAGCAGAGCCCCGCGGCGACGAACGCCGAAACGAACATCAGCGCGCTGAGCGCGAGAACGGTCTTCTGCTCCGCTTCATCCTCTGTCGCGTCCAGTCTTTTTTCAAGAAGTCCCGGGTTTTTGATCATAGGGTAAGGGGAGTCGAACCCGAATCGCCTTTGGCCGGGTCTTTTTGGCTCTTTCGCGCTCTTCATCCTTGCTTTGCGACAGCAAAGCGGCGTCTTCAGAGCACATAATAGCTCAACAATACCTTGTCCAAAGGTGCGAAGCAGTTTTTCAGAGGCAGATTTTTTTTAAGACAACGAAGCTGCCGCAGATAATACTGTCGTATTATCAAGGCAGATGAGGCAGTATTGGGGAAAAGATGCTCTGAAAAACCGTTTTGTGTTCAACTCCCCTTACCCTAAGGACTATGCCCGCGATGAACATCGGCGCGAAAAGTATGCCGATAAGCAGCCAGCCGGCGGGATACCGGAGCGTCCCCGCCGGGACGAAAAGAAGCGCGCCGAAGATAAGCAGACCGGCGGCGAACTTGCCTATCGCCTGAAATAACAGTTTTTTCGTCATATCTCATCCCTCTTTAGCCGGAGGCTCATTCCCCCGCGCTGCAGACCGAACGGACCGCGGGGGACGCCGCGCAGGGATCATATCGCTTTTTTTGTATCGAAAACACGGTTTGTAAAACCGGCGATATAACAGCCCCGCCGCGGCAGCGGCGGGGCGTATTGTCGTGGGTTCGTAAAGGTTCAGATCTTCCACCCGAGGTGGTCGGTGTGGAGCAGGTGGTGCGATTTCTCGCCCAAAGGCGCTTTGAGATATTCATCGTAGAGCTTGCCGACGGACGGGTTCTCGTGAGAGAATCTTATCGGGTTGTTCACGTCGAGCCTGCGAAGTCTCGCGCCGCGTTCCTCGAACATCTCGAAGCCGCGGATGGGCTGACCGCCGCCGCCCGCGCAGCCGCCGGGGCACGCCATGATCTCGACGAAATCGTATTCGGCCTCGCCTCGCCTGATTGCCTCAATGAGCGCTCTCGTGTTGCCGAGGCCGCTCGCCACCGCGCAGCGGACCTTCGCTCCGCCGAGATCGAATTCGGCTTCGTTCCAGCCCTTGTGATAGCCCCTGACCGCCCTGAAAGCGTCCGGATCGGGGTTCCTGCCCGTCGCAAGGAAGTAAGCCGAGCGAAGCGCCGCCTCCATGACGCCGCCGGTCGTGCCGAAGATGACCGCGGCGCCGGTCCCGTCGCTCATCGGGTCGTCGAGCGGCTTGTCCTTAAGCTTTGCGACGTCGATATTCGCCGACTTGATCATCTTTACGAGCTCGCGCGTCGTGATGACTATGTCGACGTCGCGGCCCCTTTCGTCGGTCGTCATCGTTTCGTAAGCCGCTTCCGCCTTTTTCGCGACGCAGGGCATGACCGAGACGCTTATAATGTCCTTGGGGGACTTGCCGATCTTTTCCGCGAAATAGCTCTTGACCGCGGCGCCGAACATCTGCTGCGGGCTCTTTGCCGTCGAAAGCTGCGGCACCATATCGGGATACTGCGTCTTTATGAAACGCACCCAGCCCGGGCAGCAGGAGGTGAACATCGGGAATTTGTGAGCGTCCCTGTTTTTGAACCTCTGCAGGAACTCGCTGCCCTCCTCCATGATCGTAAGGTCCGCCGAGAAGTTGGTATCGAACACGTAGTCGAAGCCGAGCTGCCTTAGAGCCTCGCCCATCTTCTGCATAGTCGCTTCTTCGGGCTTCAGACCGAGCTCCTCGCCCCACGCGGCTCTGACCGCGGGCGCGACCTGGACTATCTTGACCTTGTCCCTGCTGCCGAGCGCCTTGAGGAGCGCGTCCTTGTCGTCCCTCTCGTGCAGCGCGCCGACGGGGCAGTGCGTTATGCACTGACCGCAGAGCGAGCAGTCCGCCTTGTCGATGGAAAGACCTTCCTTGACGTCGACGGTCGTTCTCGCGCTCGTTCCGCAGATATCCCACACGCCGAGCGACTGTATCTTGTCGCAGACCTGTATGCAGCGCATGCATTTGATGCACTTTTCATTGTCGCGGATGAGCGGGAAGCTCCT
>JAFTEP010000322.1 GCA_017453605.1 Clostridia bacterium | reverse complement strand
TCTGACATCTTTTTTCTCCTTTTTTGCCTTTTGGTTTTCGGGATCAGGCTTTTCTTATGGCTTTGAGGATCGCGGAAAGCTTCGGAGGAGTGCCGTATAAAAGGACGCCCATACGGTAGATCTTGGCGGAGATCACGCCGACTCCGATAACGGAGGCGACCAGGATCGCGACGGAGACGGCGATCTCATACCACTCGACGTGGCTCATGGTTATGCGTGTGAACATCGCCATAGGTGAAGTGAATGGAACGTACGAGCAGACGACGAGGGCGGGATTGTCGATATTGCCGCTGGACATCGAGAACATGACGACCATGAATGCGGCTATGAAGATAAGGGTGATCGGCATGACGGATGTGTTGATATCCTCGACCTTTGAGACCGTCGAGCCGACCGAACCGTAGAGGAAAGCGTAGATAAGAAAACCGAGCACGAAGAACAGGATCATGAAGCCGAGATAATGCGGCGGGATGTCGAAGATCGAGGAGACGATCGGAACGTCGGTGAAGTAGGACTTGTTGATCCCGTACAGCACGACCGCAGAGCCGAACACGAGCGCGATCTGCACGAGACCCGCGATGCAGGAGGCGACGATCTTGCCGAACATCATGGCTGTGGGCCTGGAGGTCGTGATGAGAAGCTCCATCGCCCTCGAAGACTTCTCGGAGGCGACGTTGGTAGCGACGAGCTGTCCGTAGAGCAGGATGACCATATAGAGTGCGAAGATCATGATGTAGGTGTAGAAGAAGTTGTCGAACTGGCTCTTGCCGAGAGTCTCGACCTCGCCGGTAAACCTTACCGAAAGCGCGGACTCAACGCTTTCGGCGTCCATGCCGCCGTCGAGCATCGCCTTCGCCATGACAGCCTTGGTCAGCACCTCTTCGGCGGTCCCGGCGTTGCTGTCGTAGATCGACATATCCTTGACGAAATACTTGTAGCTGAAAGAATCGGGATCGACGGAGAAGGCGCATTTGACGGCGCCGCTCTCGACGAGCTTCTTCAAGTCCTCGAGACTTCCCTCGGCGGGCTCGACTTTATAGCCCTCGAATGCCTGCGAGAGCGCGGAGACCGCGAAGCTTCTGAAGCTCTCGTCCTCGCAGAAGACCATGATACTCTGCGCGTTCGGCGTTTCATCCGTCGGAGCGTCCGTTTCGGTGACGGATAAAAAGCGCGGGAGGAACATCACGACGGCGATCGCCGCGACCAGAAACAGAGTGACGCCGACGTAGATCTTGTTTTTGAAAAAGTTTTTTAATTCGAATCCGAGAATGACTTTGAACTGTTTCATTTTCCCACCTCCTCAGTCGCCCGCGTACTCGACGAAGATGTCGTTGAGCGAGGGCTCGAAGACCTCGACGGCGTCGACGTCGAACTCGCCCGCAAGACGGGTCATAACGCCGCTCTTTTCCTCGGGTGAATCAAGTTTAATTATCAGCGCGCCCTTGTCGGTCTCGGTGACGGCGCCGCCGAAAGCGGCTTTTATCGGCTCGGGATCGCGGGATCTGACGACGAGCCTGTCGCGGGGATAGGCCCGTTTGATCCCGGCGAGATCTCCCGTGAGAGCGATCTTTCCCTGACGGATGATGGCGATATCGTCGCAGAATTCCTCTATGTAGCTCATCTGATGGCTGGAGAACAAAACTATCTTCCCTCTCGCGATCTCTTCCCTGACGACGTCCTTGAGGAGCATCGCGTTGACGGGATCGAGCCCGGAAAACGGCTCGTCGAGGATCACGATATCGGGATCGTGAGCGAGGGCGGTGATGAGCTGGATCTTCTGCTGGTTGCCCTTCGAGAGAGTTTCGAGCTTCTTCTCGCGGTACTGGCTCATCCCGAGCCGACCGAGCCATCTGTCGACGCTTCCGAGGGCGGCGTTCTTTTCCATGCCGCAGAGGCGAGCGAAATACACGAGCTGATCGATGACGGTCTTTTTGGGATAGAGCCCCCTCTCCTCGGGGAGATAGCCGAACTTCACTTTCTCTCTGTCGATCGGCTTTCCGTCGAGAAGTATTTCGCCCTTGTCGGCTCCGAAAACGTCCATAAGGATCCTGATTGTCGTGGTCTTCCCGGCTCCGTTCCTGCCGAGGAGCCCGAAAGCCTTCGAGCCCTCAGCCCTGAAGCTGATGCCGTCGAGGACGAGCTTCGGTCCGAACGATTTTGAGATATCTTTTAATTCAAGGAGCATCCTTACACCTCCGTGCTGAAAATTTTCAAATCGGAACGGGAAGAGTTTTCCCGCGTGTCAATTATACATCAGTTTCAAAGATTTTTCAACGCTTTTCACGAGAGAAAAGGTCCGAGTTCCTTTTCGATCACCCTCTCGGTCGCTTCGATCTTGGCGCGGATGTGCCTTTCGTCGCACATATACTCCATCGAGGGCTCGTAGCCGAGGCGGGAGTCGAAATCGACCATCGGGATCGCGCTCAGCGCGTTTTCGATCTCCATTCGGGCGATACTTTCCATTTTTTTTGCGATAAGGCGCTTTTTTTCGCCCTCGGCGGCGTTGAAATCGACTTTCAGCACGTACCAGTCCTTGGTGTGCACTGCGGTGCGGATACAGGTCGCGATGAACCTCGAAAGGTTGGCCTGTCTTTTCGCGTCGGTTCTCTTTCGCTCAGGAACCGTCACGAGCGCCCTTTCAATAAGTTCGGCGCCTTTTTCAAACAGTGCGGCGCTCTTTGAAAAGAGATCGCGAAGAGCGATAAACTGCGCGCGATTTTCGGGATCGCTGATATCGGGGATAACGAAATCCCTGCCGTACATCGGCTTGCAGATCTCGTTTCTGCCGTGGATCGCGTAGGAAGGAGAATCGAAGGTGAAAAAGTCGTCGTTCAAAAGCAGCGGGTAGGCGGGTCCGACGCGCAGAGGACCGTACTGATCGTAGTCGGTGGAGATGAGAAGATCGGCCGCGTCGCTGAAAAGCCGCCACGCTTCGAGAACGAGATCGGCGCTCTCGGGCGAGAAATCCCTGACGGCAAAGGATCTTAAGACCTCTTCGGGGTCGGAATCGGGCGACTCGAACATCCATTTTGCAAAATCCGAGATGAAAGAGGGCGTCCAGCCGTAGTGATGGGAGTCCATCGTGCCGCAGAGCCCCCACTCGTCGTGGGCTTTTCTCATTTCCCGATAGCGTTTGAGCCACTGATATGGCGCGGGATAATACGGGATGACTCCGACGTCCCAGCAGAGACCGGCGGTGTTGGTCTCGGAATAGAGTTTCATCCCGCGTCTTTTTACCGCCTTAGCCTCGCTGACGAAATACTCTCCGGGACCTTCAAAATAGAGAGTGTAGTCGACGGTCCTGCCGTAAACTCCGTTTCTCGGGACGTCCTCGAACATTTCGAACGCCGCCATGACGGAAATGTCCGTCGGAAGGGCGTCGATAAGCGCGACGCGAAGGCTCTCTTCGACGTAGCCCCAGTTGTAGGAGCAGAAGATGATGTCGGCGGACGGGTTGTATTTGTATATCGCTTTTTTGACCGTATCCACCCACAGCGGGTAGTCCCGGCAGGGCCACCAGCCCGGGCTGGGCTTTTTTATGATGCGGTGTCCGTCGGGACCGATGTTGTCGAGGCGAAGTTTGCCGGTGGTATGTTCGTCGCGGCTCGGAAATTCTATAGCCTCGCCGCAGAACAGAACTCCCTTGAGTCCGGGACAGCGGCGGAAAAGCTCGCCGTAGAGAGAATCGTAGAACTTCTCGCCCTCCTCGCCCTCGGGATAGACCCTCGAGAGCATGACGGAAAAGGCGTAGACGTCGATGCCCCTGTCGGCGGCTCGGCGGACGATGTCGGCAAAGTCCTGATATCCGCGGCGGTCCATATCGAGGCTCTTGACGTAGACGAGAATGGAGGTGAAGCCCGCGTGAGCCATGGCGGAAAGGTGCGCGTCGGGGAACATATCGAGCCCGAAGCCGGAATGGATCATCCTGGGATCGTAGAGCAGACGGCGGCAGACCTTACGCGGCTTGATGAACGGCGCCTCGGCGAGGTTGAGAAGGTCCTCCAGAAGATACCCGGCGCGGGCGGCGCACCTTGCGTCGTGACCCGAGAGGACGATCGAGCCGTCGGAAACGTCAAGAGAGTATGAACTCTCCTCCATAGAAGGATCGACGGCATAGACGATGCGCTTTTCGCTTTTTGCGTTGAATCCCACGAAAACGCCCATTGATACCGCGAAATAGTCTTCAAGGTCCCTCGCGGCAAGATATAAAACGCGATCAAAAACGTTTTCGAGAACTATCGTCCACGAAGAGTCTATTTCTATTTCCCCCTGCCCTATTGGGCGCGAGGGATCGCGGCGGCCGGGCTTGTGCACTTTCAGAAGCCTTTCGCGAAATTCATAGTTGCGCTCGGACATTTTTCCCTCCTGATTTTTGTTTTTCCGTCGGGATCAAACGGCGCCGCGCGCGCCGGTCCCCGATAAAGAAAACCCGGCAGAGAGTTTGAGCTCTATGCCGGGAAAAAGAACTATACGGCTTCCTGGTCAGAAGTCTTTTTGGTCGGTCTGGGCTTTTTGAGGACGAGCTGAGCCTTCGACTTCCTGTCGACGGCGTCGGCGTCAATGACGATCTTCTCGACGTCATCGCGGTCGGGAAGTTCATACATATAGTCCGTCATAAAGCTCTCCATGATAGATCTGAGTCCGCGCGCTCCGGTCTTTCTCTCGATGGCGAGCTCCGCGATCCTTCTGAACGCGTCGTCTGTGATCTCGAGCTTGACTCCGTCGAGAGAGAGGAGCTTGTAATACTGTTTGAAAAGCGAGTTTTTGGGCTCCTTGAGTATCCTGACGAAGCTCTCCTCGTCGAGATCGTCGAGCGCGACGACGACCGGGATCCTGCCGACAAGTTCCGGGATGATCCCATACTTGACGAGATCGTGAGAAATGACGCCGTGGAGCGTGTCGGCGCCCGCGGCTTTCCCGGACGACTGCGCGAAGCCGATGCTCCTGTCGCCCTGGCGCTTCTTTATGATCTCCTCCAGGCCGTCGAATGCGCCTCCGCAGATAAAGAGGATGTTGGAGGTGTCGATCTGGATGAATTCCTGGTTCGGGTGCTTCCTGCCGCCCTGCGGAGGAACGTTTGCGACGGTGCCCTCGAAGATCTTCAGAAGCGCCTGCTGGACGCCCTCTCCGGACACGTCGCGCGTGATGGAGCGGTTTTCGGATTTGCGGGAGATCTTGTCGAGCTCGTCGAGATAGATGATGCCCTTCTGCGCGAGTTCGACGTTGAAATCCGCCGCCTGGATCAGCCTCAGAAGGATGTTCTCGACGTCCTCTCCGACGTAGCCGGCCTCGGTGAGGGTGGTCGCGTCGGCGATGGCGAACGGGACTTTGAGCGCCTTGGCGAGAGTCTGCGCGAGATAGGTCTTGCCGCATCCGGTGGGTCCGATCAGAAGGACGTTGCTCTTCTGGATCTCGACGTCGCCCTTCTTGGGAGATAGGATGCGCTTGTAATGGTTATAGACGGAAACGCTCAGGATCTTTTTCGCCTCGTCCTGTCCGATGACGTATTCGTCGAGGAGTTTTTTCATCGCCGCGGGCCTGGGGAGAGTTTCGAGGCTGAGTTCGTTCGAAGGTGATCTTGAGGTCTTGCGTCCGCTGTATTCCTCGATCATCATGCTGCAGAGCGAAACGCATTCCGAGCAGATATAGACTCCGTCGGGGCCTGGGATCAGAAGCGGCACCTGACCGGCGCCTTTCCCGCAGAATGAGCAGCTGTGTTTTTTAATGGGGGGCATAGATCGTCGCCTTTCATTCGGTGTGTTGCAGATTTATTGAGCCGGAGCCGAGAAAAGAAGCCCCGCGGCGCAAAAGAAGCCGCGGGGGGAAAGAACTTCTTACGGTCTCTTTTCTATGACTTTGTCGATAAGCCCGTATTCCAGAGCGTCGGCGGCGGTCATGAAATTGTCGCGGTCGGTGTCGCGCGTTATAACGTCGAGCGGCTTGCCGGTCACGGAAGCGAGGATGGAGTTCATCTTCTCCTTGACGCGGATGATGTGGTCGGCGTGGATCTTGATATCGCTCGCCTGACCCTGCATCCCGCCGAGAGGCTGATGGATCATGATCTCGCTGTTGGGAAGCGCGAACCTCTTGCCCTTGGCGCCGGCCGCGAGCAGGAATGCGCCCATACTCGCCGCCATACCCACGCAGATCGTGGAGACGTCGCACTTGATGTAGTTCATGGTGTCGAAGATCGCCATACCGGAGGAGATGCTTCCGCCGGGACTGTTGATGTAGAAGAACACGTCCTTCTCGGGATCCTGAGCCTCGAGGAACAGAAAC
>JAFTEP010000321.1 GCA_017453605.1 Clostridia bacterium | reverse complement strand
ACGGCCGGAAAGGATTCGTGTATGAAACGCATAGCCTCGCTTCTTGTTTGCGCTCTTATGATCTTCGGGCTTTGTTCCTGCGTCGCGGACCGCCGTTCCGTAACGGACGGGGCTTCCTCATCTCTTTCGGATGAAGCCTCCGCGCCTTCACCATCGACCTCCGCGTTTTCTCCGTCTTCCTCCGCGAACGTTTCTTCCGGTCAGGACGAGACTTCCGGGACCTCCGACGATACCCTTGAAGCCTCCTCTGAAAAGCCTTTGCTCTGGAAAGTCTCTGACGCGGGCGGTCACGAGCTCTATCTTTTCGGAACGATCCACGTCGGCGAGAATAGAAACAGAGACGTCCTCGAAGCCTTATCCGGCGTTCTCGGAGGCTGCGACGCTCTCGCCGTGGAATTCGACGTCGTCGCCTACTCAAAGGACGTGTCCGCCGTGATGAGGGATATGACTCAGTACGTTCTGAACGACGGGACTCTCGTTTCCGATCATATGCCGGAAGAGCTTTACGACAGGGCTTATTCGCTGCTGCAGCGCGCCGGACTTCTTCCGTCGATGTTCACACGCTACAATCTTGCCTGGTGGAGCCAGCTCGTCGATACCGCGATGATCTCGCTGTATTCGGATCTCGATCCCGAACTTGCGATGGATTCGCTCCTTATAAAACGCGCGTATTCCGTCGATCTTCCGGTCCTGGATGTCGAATCGAGCGAGTTCCAGATGTCTCTTCTCAACAGCTTCGACGACGAGCTTTATCTTATCCAGATAAGGGAGGCTCTTGACGGCGCCGATTCGTACGGCGATGATCTTAACCGGATGTATGATCTGTGGCTGTCAGGCGACAGGGAAGCCTTCTGGTCTTTGATCTCGGAAGACGAGAATGAAAGCCCGGAAGACGCATATACCGAAGAACAGCTCCTTCTTATCGCCGATTACAACCGCAAACTGCTCGACGACCGCAACGCCGGGATGGCCGAGAAAGCCGCCGGATATCTCGAAAGCGGAAAGACCGTCTTCTTTGCCGTCGGCGCCGCTCACATGGCGGGAGACGCGGGTCTCGTGAAGCTTCTGACCGACGCGGGCTTTTCCGTCGAGCAGATCGGATATTGATCCCGTTTCGTCCCCGCGGCTTGTCGGGGCCTCTTGAAAAACCGATCCATCATTATCTGACGATGGATCGGTTTTTATCTTATATCATGCCGCCGCTTGATTATCTCAGCGTGTACTCAGTGTTGTCGAGTTCGGCGTTGAAGCCTGAAAAATCGGTCTGCTTCACGGAGTTCAGACAGACGTTTTTAAAAACGACGTTTTTAAACTTCACGTTTTCGTCGTGAGATTTGAAAACGAATCTCGGCTTCACTTGGTCGCTGTCAGTCAGGACGTTCACGTTTCTGAGCGTCACGTTCGAGATCGGCGGGTAAGGCTCACCGGCCATCTTTCTCGTGTAGTGTTTGTTGTCTATCATGACCGCGCACTGATTCATCGGGTCTCCGGTAAAGCTTTCGGGATCGTAGACCATATCCTCGGTCCTCTGATAGATCATCACGGGGCGGTCCTTTTCTATCTCGACGTTCAGATCGGAGTAGAGGATGTCGTGCACGTCGGAATAGATCCCGTTTCTTATCGCGATCGCTCCGCACTGATTGTGGATCATATCGCAGTTTGTGAATCTGATGTTCTTATATTCCTTCGCGGCGGTCTCTATACCGAGCTCAGCCGTGTGTCCCCAGTCGCACCACAGCACGCAGTTGTCGACGGTGATGTTCTCTATTGCGCCGTCGTATGAATAGATGCCCTTTATCGAGATCGTGTCGTCGAAGGAGCGGATGAAAGTGTTCCTTATCACGGCTTCGCTCGTGTTCGCAAGATCGATCCCGTCAGTGTTGTAGCGCCAGTGACCGACGATCTTCACGTTGTCGATAAGGACGTTTTTGCAGTAGAAGCAGGATAAGACCCAGGTCGAGGAGTTTAAAAGTATCACGTCCTCGATCTTCACGTTCTCGCAGTCGTAGAACCTCGCGCAGCCCTTTGTGAAGTCCTCGTAGCAGTGTTCGAGGACCCTCGTTTCACAGCTGTTGTCCAAAACGCCTCCGCCGAAAACGCGGATATTCTTCGCGTTGCGGGCAAAAACTCCTCCCACGACGATCGCTTCCCGGTCGATATAGACGCTCTCGTTGCTCTTCAGCGTGATCGTTCCCGGACAGTGCAGACCGGGTCCGAAAAAGTACGTCGCCTTCTCGGCGTCGGGATATTCCCTGACAGGATCGAAGAAAATGTGCAGATTGTTGTGGACTCCGTTTATCTCCAGCGAATAACCTCCGGTCTTTCTGAGCCTGAAACGGAGCGTGTCGCCCTCGATTTTCGGCTGTTCACAGCAGGAGAGCGGTCTGAGGACGGCCTTTTCGATCTTCTTTTTGCTTAACACCTCCAACTCGACGTCCCCGTCGGAACAGAACGTCACGTAGGAGGCGATCTCCGTCTGCGAAATATCTCTCTGCTTTCCCGGCCAGACCCGATTGAAGGGCATCGCTGAGACGCGGCAGGCTCTGACGGGGCAGGGGAGCCCATTGACCCTGACCTCGAAATCGTCGCAGAAAAACTCAAGACCGACGTCTTCGGGCTTCGGCTGATAGTGTGTCTCGACTCCGCTCGAATGTTCGGCGAGAGTCCTCTGATCGCATTCAATTTTTACCTGCGGTATTATCAGCATTTTTCTTCCTCCGGCTCAATTTCCGAGCGCTTCTTTGATCTTCCCGGCGACGAGCTTCGCGCTGTATTCGACGCCTTCGGGAGTCATGTGGATCCTGTCGTCGCAGATATATCTTTCTATATTCTTTGAAATGGGCGTGTAAAGATCGTTGATGATGACGCCCATCGGTTCGAGTGCCTCGACGGCGAGTGCGTTGAATCTTTCGGTGCGGGCGTTTGAGTTGTGGGTGT
>JAFTEP010000320.1 GCA_017453605.1 Clostridia bacterium | reverse complement strand
TTCCGTCGCTGCGGGTGAAAAAGATTGTGACGATCTGCTGCTCTGGCTTCAATCACACTTAAATTGATTTGTTTCAGCGCAGTTTCACCGTCATAGGTGGTGAGTAAGTGCGCACTTGTCATTATCAGAAATATATGTGTCTGGATTGGTTGCTTTTTTGTAAGAGGGTAACGCAGCAACCGTATGCATTACCTCTTTGTGCGAAACTTACCTGTTTTACCTGCTGAAAAAGAGTTCGCACTTATCTTTTTCAGCGGTATTTTGCCTTTTGAAGCGGAGCGCAGCGAAACGGAAAAAGATAAAATACCGCTCCGCCGTCGGCGTCAGCCCGCGCAGTGCGCGAGCCGGTAATCGAGCGGACTCATATACACGAGACTGCCTCGCATTTCATAAACACGCTGATTAAGAAAATTTAAATCTTTAACAGCGTCGTTGGAGCAGACAGAAAGAAGCACGTTCCGATCACGATTCATTTCCGCTGCGCCGGGATCATAAACGTTCCCGACGAAAAGGAACTCATAGCGACTATGGAAGAGATACGCAGCAGCCCCTCAAACGTGGCGTAAACCCGCATTGCAAAAGGAAAAACGGTGTAACCCAATCGGATTACACCGTCCTCCCTTTGCAACTGTCCTTTAGAGGACTTCACAGAAGACGAGGTTTTTTGAGTTGCCATTCTCCGGCAGCCGTTTTTTTATTTTCAGATGTGCGTTCGGCGAGTGCGCGTTCGGCGTCAGTGATTTCAAGATATTCCCGCGGGTCGCCGCAGAGATCTCCGCGGGATTCTTTGCGCAGATCACCGCAAATTATAGAGCGGGTCCGGCGTCTCAAGATCCACTCCGGGGATCGAGACCTTGGCGCGTATGAGTTCCTTTCTGACGTGTTCGCGGATCATTGCGTCGGGATTGTTTTTCATGATCTCGACGCAGAAGCGGTCCTGGACCGTGAGATCGTCCGGCTTTTTGAACCCGAAGACCGGCTCGATCGCGGAAAGGTCTCCGAAGATCATTTCCGTTATAAGTTCGGTGCTGTCGATCTTTACGGACAGCGACTCTTTTATCTGACCGTCCTGTGTCCAGCTTCCCGCGTATGAGATAAGCTCAGGGTTTTCTATCTTTTTGGCGTGCCACCATCTGACGGATTTTCTCGGATGATGAAAAGCAATGAATAAACGTAAAAGATCGCTTTCCACGCGAACGCTGCCGGGGAGCCTCTCCCGGACGGCTTCGTCTTCTCGGAGGATCTCGACTGCGCTCTCCGCCGCGTCCGCGAGCCAGAGTTTTTCAAGTTTTGATCTTTCTTCGGGATCCGCTTCTTCGTAAGCCTCGGGATATTTCGATCCGATCCGGCGGAGCCGGTCCTCGCAGAATCTTCTCTCTCCGAAAACGAACTTCCGGCCCAGCATAAGCAAGCCCTCTTTTTTGCAGAAGAGCAGAGCGTGAGCTTTGTTCCTGCCGTCCGGGTCCGCGATGATGATCCTTTCGGTAAAAAGTTCGTCATCTTCAAGAGGATCAAAAAGATCCAGGATCATGGACGTTCTTGCGGGCATCAGGCTTGAACTCAGAGCGTAACGGTAGTCTCTGTTTTTTATTGACCGCGCCGCTTTATCACGGACGGTGATCATATCCGGATCCTTTCCGGAATAGCAACAGACGTCGTAGAGTATGCCGTCGTCGCCGCATTTTTCCATCAGCCCGAATATCCTCTTTACGTCCGGCGGATCTCTCCACAGCTCCGTTTGAAGTTTTTCGGAGATCAATTCCTTTTCGGACATTGACGCGCAGTACTCGTCCCGGAGGCGTTTAGCGTCCTCGTACCTGTTTTTTATTTCGTCGAGATCCGCGCCGCTGAAGACGCCCTTTGAGATCGCGTCTTCCAGCAAACTCACTTCCTCGTCGAAAAGACCGTATTCTCTCAGCGCCCTTCCGAGCTCTCTGTACAGCGGAAGAAAACCCGGCTGTTTTTTTATCGCGCCCAAATAGTTTATGATCGTATACCGGTCGTCTTTTAGTTTCTGCAGTTCGTCGTCGTCTTTTCTCTTTTCGTTTTTGTTCCCGACAAATTCAGCCAGTATGTCGATAAGATCCGCGGACTTTTGTGATCCGAACGGGACCTGATCTGCCGCGATCGAGTCGATGAGCGGGGGAGCCTTCATCAAAAGGCGCCTCATGTGATCCCGATCCGCTTTTTTATTTGACAAAACGGAGTTTTCTTTGCTTTCCTCCATAGCGTCCAGGTCCTCTTCTCTGCCCGAAGAGACAGTTCCGGCATCCTGATCTGCCGGCGCGGGCTCATCATGATATGACGCCGCCGGATCAAAAGTCGAAGGCGTTTTCAGAAGTCCGAGCGACTCAAAAGCGTGAGCGCAGTTTTCGTAAAACTCTTCTTCGGACGTTTCATACTTACAGATCGCCTTCTTCGCGGCGAGCCTGAGCATAAGATCTCCGGTCAGATCCGTTTTTTCGAGATAGATCGCCAGAAACGGTTTATCTGAGTTCAGCGCGCGGTCTATATCGGACCTGAGCCTTAAAAGAGAACGTGATTTTTCACTCAGAAACACTGCGAAAAGCGACGCGCCCTCCAGGGCTTTTTCCGTTCTCCGCGCGTTTGAGTCGTTCGGGAGAGTTTCCTCGTCAAACCAGACGCGATATCCGCGATCCCGAAGTCCGCTGACGATCCCGGACACCTCTCCGGCGTCCGCAAGCGCATAGCTTATGTATATATAAGGGACGCCTTTTCTTATTTCAAGGTCTTTTGCGGCCTTTGTTTTCTTTGATTTCAAGAAATCAAACAGTCCCATATTTTCTCCCCGTGCGCAGCGCGTGAAATCTCTTTACAGACCGCTCAGGATCTTTTCGGCCTCGTCCTTGAACGGACCTCCCCGCAAAACGATGATCCGGCAAAACTCACGGACGTCCTCTTTTTTTATCCCGGGCAGGACGACGCAGGCAAACGTGCGGTAGCTGTACGCGTCGTTATCGCCCGGCGAAAATCGGTATCCGGTCAGGCGGCAGAAAGCGAACGCCGCGATATTGCGGTCCGGGCTGTCAAGCGCGGCCTTTTTCAGAGTTTCGAAATCGTCTTCAAGTCCGACCTGCTCCCGAAGCACGAAGTATTCTTCATAAAACTTATCGTTCGGATCGTCGGTGTTTTTGCTCGGCTTTGGCGCTTCGGATATGCCGAATTTCTTCGCGGCGTATCTTTGCATCGACTCCCGGCACGTCGCGGGAGCGTGCGCGATAAGGTATCCGATAAGCTCTCCGTCCTTATCCGCCTCAAGCCCCGCAAGGTCACGGCGGGAAATGACGCCGTTTCTGATCCTGTCCCAATTAGAGTCTCTGAAGATCTTCACACCCATCGCAAAGCCCCCTCTAAGAGCGTACAAGCCTGACGCTCAGCTTGTGGAAAGCGATATACTTTATCGCCGCCGCGTTATCGTTATGGTTTATTTTGAAGCCGCTTATGAAACTGTGGTACGCGCCCCGGACGTATCTGTCCTGATAACTTGCTTTCCGGAAACCGAGCGCGAACTGCCCGATCTCTCTGACCGAATCGGGGATCGCGACGCTTTTCAGCCCGTTGCAGTCGCCGAACGCCCAGGAGCCGATCTCTCTGAGTCCGTCGTGCAGCGTCACGCTCTTCAAAGCCCCGCAGCGCATGAAGGCGTATGCTCCGATGACCCTGACGCTGCCGGGAACGTCGATCTCTTCAAGTTGGGAGCAGTCCGTAAACGCGCGAAAACCTATCTCATTCACCGAATCCGCAAATCAACACGCGTTTTGCGGTCTTATTTTCTTTGAAAGCAAGTTTTGCGATCTCTTTGACTTCTTTTGGGATAACGACTTTTTCTTCCGAGCCGTTATAACTTAAAAGCACTCCGTCTTCGATCACAAATCCCGACGTTTCTTCGTACATTTCGGTCCTCGCTGTGTCTGTCCGCGCGCGGCATTCCGCCGCGCCGGTATGTTCTTTTTGTTTTAAGCGTCGAGCGGTCTTCGATATCCGAAAACAGGACTTGCGCCGTCATGATCAGACGCTCAGCGCTCTTGCTTTTATGATAAACTGTCCGTAATCTCTGTCGGGGTATTTATCCGCCAATTCCGTGTAGAGCTTCTCCGCGCGTTCGGCAGAGGCGCGATCGCCGTTTTCGGCCATTCTCAGAAAGTAGTCTGCGATCTGTTTTTTTATGATCCTTGCGTTGTCGGCGTAACCCGTATGATTCGGGCTGCTTGACGCCAGCTCTTCGAAAAGCCTCAGCGCTTCTTTTTTGCTTTCAAGATCCGACTTTACCGACAGCACGAAGGCGTAATCCGATTTGGCGCGGTTGCGCACCCACCCCAGACGCAGTTTGGGGAAGGGATTTTCGTTCGCCAGCTTTTCGAGGCGTTCGTACGCCGCTTTCAGAACTTCAAGTTTTCCTTCTTTTCCGAGAGTATGGAAATCTTTTACCAGGCTTTCCTCCAGCTTTGCGGCTTCTTCTTTTTCCTTCTCGTCGAGCACCGCCCGGCCGATGAAATTTTCATAGTCGTCAAGCTTTTCCCCGAGAGCGTTTTTCGCCTGAACGGGTACGTCCTTTTTTTCTGGCGCGGTCTCGGGCTTCGCATCGCGTCGCTTCAATCCGAAGCGGGTGAAGGCCTCCGTGTATTTGAACTCGTATTCCTCGTCAGTCATCTTGTATTTGAGGATGGCCTGCTTGCGGGAAATGCGCAGGCGCAGACCGGGCGGAAGCTCGGTCTCTTCAAGATGTATCGCAAGAAAAGGCTTTCCCTCGTCAAGCGCGAAACTGATCTCGTTGAGGACCGCTTCGCGCGGAGCGGAGGTCGGCGTCAGCATCACGACGAACACGGAGCATTTTGTCAGCGCCTCCGCGATCTCGTCGGACCATTCGTTTCCCGGCGCGATCCCCTCGTCGTACCAGACGTTGAATCCCGATTCGTTGAAGCGTCTGATCTGGTCGTAGACCTTTTCGGAGTCCAGGCGCGCGTAGCTGATGAAGACGTACGGCTCACTGCCGCGGTATGCCGGATAGGGAAGCTGCCCGATTCCCGGCACGAGTTTTATATCCAGTTTTTTATTCTCTTCCATTTTTACCGCCCTTTCTCTTTGCTGTCATCATTTATTTCCCGGAACTCGGTGACGTGTTCGTTGTAACGCCAGCAGTTTTCCTTCGCGCAGCGTTCGGCCTCGCTGCCCTTTTTTGCGTATATGACGACGGGCTTTCCGAAAGGCACCGGGTCCCAGTAGGGAAGAAACAACAGCTTTTTGTATCCTATCGCCCACGGACCGATCGAGGTGACGCTTTCGGGGATCGTGATGCTTTGAAGCGCTTCGCAGCCCGCGAAAGCCCACGTTTCGATCGTCTGAACGCCGTCGGGGATCTCGATCTCAACTATCGTGCTGTCAAGAAACGCCTCCTCCTCGATCGTCGTGACGCTGTCGGAAAGAACGACCTTCCCGACGAGCGCTTCGTAAAACGCGCGCCAGCCGATGCTCTTCACGCAGTCCGGAATATATACTTCTTCGACGAAATCGTCGGCTTCGAACTCTGTCAGGGTCCCGTCTTCTACAATAAAAATCTGTTCCGACACTCTTTTCACTCCAATCTGTAGATCCTGAGCCCGTCAAACTTTTTGATGAGTTTCAGCATGCTGTTGAAGGGCGCGTAGTCTTTTTCCCGTTCTTTTACCGGAAGCGCCGCGTAGTGCTTGAAGATCTCATCGCGTCCGGGCGCGCCGTCGAGAGCCAGCTTGTGAGTGCGAAGCTGCTCTCTCAGCGCTTTGCGTGCGCTCTTTTCATCGCCGTATCTCTTCAGAAGTTCATCCGGGAGAGGGGCGGTCTCATAAATATCACCGCTTTTCCAGCCCATCGAAATGTGCTCGAGGATCCAGCGCTCGTGCTCCATCGGAGCGAACACTCCGATCTGCTCGTCGGTAAAGGCGCAGATCATTTCGTAGTCCACGGGGCGGTCCGTATAGAAGCATCTGAGCGCGTCGAGATACTTTGCAAAGCTTTTCGCCTGATTGATGTTCGAGAGCTGATATTCCAAAGAAAGCGTCTCGAATTCCTTTTCCAGGACTTCGTTTTCGACTTCCTTTTCCGCGCCCTGATATGAATAGCGCGCGTTCAGAGCCACCGCGAAATCGTATAAGTGCAGGAAATTGCTTGCGGATAGATACGTGTGCTTGCTCTTCCGGTCGACTTTTCGGGTGTCCGGAACTACCGTGAGAGGGATCTGCGCAAGCTCGACGGTCTTTTTGATATCCGAGGCGAAGCGCTGTTCCTTTTCCGCCATATCGCTGTAGGCTTTCAGTCTCGGCGCTTCTCCCGCTTCACCGCCGTCCTCCCATTTTTTGTAGAGGACCTTGAAGGCGTCGATCTTTTCCTGCTCTTCCTTGTCAAAATAATATATCGCGTGGATCGCGTCGTTTCTGAAATCGAAATCCGCCGCCATCGGGTGGAGTTCTGTGCGGGAATTGCGTCCGTAGGCGGTGCGGTCCCAGCACTGCAGTTCGTCGCAGAGCATCAGAAGAAACGCAAGAGGATGCTTTTCTTTCTGAAGCGGCGGTTTGGGGTTTTTGCTTTTGAAAAATGAGACGGCGAACTTGAAAAGACTGTTGTGTAAAAGGATCGCCGTCAGTGCGTCGACGTGCTTTTCGTTGATCTTTTCGACTCCGGAAGAATTCTCGATTTCACGAAAGAGCCTCGTCGCGCTGAAATACGCGTGATCCATGAAATAGTTGAACTCATCCGGCGCTATCGGTTTGTTGTGGATCTTGGAGAGGATATATTCCTCGGTAAAGTCATAGACCTCTCCGAGCCTGAGTTTGATCCCGTGGGCCAAAACTTCCTCCGTGGTCCCGAAGGCGCGCCCGTAGAGATTTTCAAAATGCGTCTTCGCCGGATCGCTGAGCTTCGTGATCGCCTCTACGTCGCGGTACGCCAGAAACAGACTTCCTTTCCCGCGCTTTTTTCCCGCCACTTCATAGTAGGATAAAACCTGCTCGAACGGAAGCTCGAATGGATATCCGATATCGTGGAAGAGAGAAGTCAGTCCCCAGTATTCCAGAAAACAGCACGCCGCCGCGTGATCCGCCCCGGCATTCGAGTCGTCAGGATCAAAGCCGTAAAACTTCTTGAAAGCGGCGCGGAAAGATGAGTTCGACTCGTAGATCGCCAGCCCGAGCGCAAAGACGTAGACCGAGTGGGAATAGTGGTCGCGGTGCTTCATGAGAAGAGAACTGCCGTTCGACTCGAACTCGGACAACAGCTCCACCATCTTTTTGGATTTGCCGTAATGCCCGAAAAACATTTCCAGATAGCAAAAATAGACGGTGTAGGCGTCATCGGCCGCGCCGGAATCAATGAACTTTTCAAGCTCGCGTTCGAGACACAGGCGGTTCAGATCCATCTGCATATTGTACGGGATCTGACCCTCCAGAAGCCCCGTCCCCTGATATCTGCCGCTTAAAGATTCTTGTTTTTCCTTATCCGCGCTGAATCCGAGCCCCTCGCATCTTGAGTGCAGAAAACTCAGAGCCTCGGCTTTCAGCCCGCGGTCAGCAGGATCGAAGTGCCGCTCCGGCTGGACGGGACCGGCGCCCTTCCCGAATGTTTTTTCGTTCTTCTCTTTCATCTGCCGCAAAGCCGTATATGCCATAACTTACCCCTCTTGAACGTCAGGTTTTCAAAAATACTATCTTTATATAGTCCAACTATTACTATTTTATCACGTTCCGACACTAAAATCAATACGCTCAAAGCGTTTTCACACTCGCCCCTCGCGCCTGCGCATACTCACAAATCATTCGTCACCGCCCCGAACCTGATCCGCCCCATTACTTTTTGCCGGGTCTGCTTAAAGGTCGGTCAGGTCCGCACTTGACAAAGCGGCGAAAAGTGATATAATATCCAATATCCTAAAAATATCCCGAAAAATGTAAACTACTTGGCGACCATTCCGCAAAGGAGGGTGAAGATCATGAAGTTCGAACGGCGTGTCGGCGCCGCGATCCTTGCGGCTTTTCTTCTGATCTGCGTGACTGCTTCGCTGATCTTCATCGCCGGTGAAGCGGATCATGACTGTTCCGGCGACGACTGTCCTGTCTGTGCGTTCATCGCGATCTGCCGGAACACGCTCAGATCGCTGTTTGAAGCCGCTGCGGTGTTCGCCGTCACGGCGGCATCGGTCGGTTTTGCCGCTGTCACCGTTTCGGCGTCAAGCGCCGGTCTTCACGGCGCCACGCCCGTATCTTTAAAAGTCAAGCTTCTGAATTAAAACAAGATAATACAAGGGAGCGGTCTGCCTTTTTTGGCGGACCTTATCGGCGTACGCCGGCTTCCTTGTATTTTTATGCCCATTTTCAAATTCTTGTTTTAATAACGGAGGCTGTTTTTATGAAAAAAACAATTTCAGTGGCGCTCTGCCTGCTGATGATTCTCGGAGTACTGGCAGGTTGCGGCACTTCCAACACAAATAACGGCGATAAGCTCAGCATCGTCACAACTATATTCCCTGAATATGACTGGGTAAAGCAGATCATCGGGGATAAAGCCGATCAGGCGGACGTTACGATGCTTCTCGATAACGGCGTAGACCTTCACAGTTATCAGCCCACGGCTGACGACATCATCAAGATCTCGACCTGCGATATGTTCATCTACGTCGGCGGCGAGTCTGATGAATGGGTGGAAGACGTTCTGAAAGAGGCGACGAATAAAGATATGGCAGTCATCAACCTTCTCGAAGCGCTCGGAGACGACGTAAAAGAGGAGGAAGTCAAGGAAGGCATGCAGGAGGACGAACACGAACACGGCGACGATCACGA
>JAFTEP010000319.1 GCA_017453605.1 Clostridia bacterium | reverse complement strand
CATCAGATCTTCGATCAGAGCGTTGAACTTGGCGTTGACGGTGGCTTCTTTGCCGCCCCAGAACGAAGCGAAGTTCTCGGTGCCGTCGCGGCCTATCATATAGCGGTAGCCGAACGAGACGTTGTCAAGAACGGAGGAGTAGATCAGACCGAAGTTGAAGTTGTTGCCGTCCTTGATGATATCGTACATCGCGATATCCTTCTGGTTTTCGGCGTCGGTCCTCAGGTAGCGGTACTTCATGACGGTCTCGAAGAAGTTGGGAGCGACGCTCCTATAGGATTCCTCGTTGAGCTTTTCGAGGGTGGTACCCACAAGGTCTTCCTTTTCTCTGTCGATGACGTCGGCAGCGATCGCGAACGCGGAGTAGCCGTCGGATTGGCTCGTGTAGTATTTATCCTGCTCCTTGTTGTACTTGGGCATCGGCAGCAGGCCGAAGTCGTCCTTCATATCGCCGAAACCGCCGGCGCTGGAAATTGTGTAAGCGACGAAGATCAGAGTGCCGTTGATGAACTTGTCCATGATCATCTGGCTCTTTTCGCCGTTGTTGTAGTAGGCGGTGTTGTAGAGCACGCCCGCGCTGTCGGCGTTGAAGTGATAGAGCTTGCTGACGACGTCGACTCCTCTGTCGGAGTAGTAGTCCAGATAGGGCACGCCGTTTTCATCCATACGGGTGATGCGGGCGTCCATGCCGAACTGGAAGGAGTCGGACGGGATCGGGCCGCTCCACCAGCTCGAGAACGCGTAGAAGTCGCCCTCACTTCTCTGGCCGTCGCCGTCGGCGTCGTTGTAGATGTCCTTGCAGATCTCGGTGAACTTGTCGAACGTCCACTCGCCGTCCTCGACGAGCTTATACAGTCCGGCGGTGCCGCCCCAGGCAGAAAGGTGTTCGTCGGCGAGACGCTTGTTGAAGAAGATGCAGCCGGCGGAGGAAATGGAGGAGATCGCCAGATCGCCGGTCACGGTGTAGAGCTGATTGTTGAGGGTGGCTTCACTGACGTAGAACTGGTTCCACCAGGGCTTTGTCAGATCCATCGAAGACTTCTCTTCGATCTCTTTGAAGTTGGCGTAGCACCAGTTTCTGACCACGGCAGTCAGAAAGTATGCGTAGCCGGCGATCAGATCGTAGTCGCCCGCGCCCGAGAACACTTCACGGGAAACCATGGCGGCAAAATCTGTCGTCGAAGAGCCGGATGCCACGATGTAGTTGAGGGTGATGCCCAGATCGGACTCGACCTTCAGGTTGCGGTTGTAGACCGCGTCGTTGATGAGGTCGCCGTTGAGAGCTTCGACCGTGAACTCGTTGCCTCTGGAAGAGTCGAGCACGAAGTTGACTGTCTCGCCGTCGAACTTCTTGTCCTCGGGGATCGCGCTCGCGACTTTCTTTCTGCCCCATTCGTCAAGATCGTCGTTGGTGACGGCGGGTTTGCCGCCGGTCTGCGCGGCGTTGCCGTTCGTGTTCTGCTGAGCGGGGCCCGTCGTCTTCTTCGGATCCGCGCAGGCGGCGAAGATCGAGAGCGTCATCAGCACAACGAGAAGCGCGCAAATGATCTTTTTCATACGTTTCTCCTTAAAATTTTTTTATTTCGGCTCGTCGTGATCCGGGTCTTTTGCGGGACCGCCCGGGCTCTTATCCGCCGATACCTTTATGTGATTATACTATATCACAAAGAAAAAATCAATACCACTTTGTTAATTTTTTTCCTTCTGTCTTTCGGTATGAAAAAACGCGTTCTCCGATCAAAAAAATAGTTGACAAACACCATTCGGACGATTAAAATAAATATGGGAAAATTTGTTGCTTTTGATTATTGCTTAATACATATTCTTAAATCACGTGAAATCACGAAAGGATCCTGTAAAAGCTATGAAAATCGGATGCGTTAAGGAAATTAAAAACAACGAGTTCCGCGTCGGACTCACCCCGGACAACGTCAGGGCATACGTCGCCGCCGGCAATCAGGTCTATATCGAAAAGGGCGCAGGTCTCGGATCCGGCTTTGCCGACACCGAATACGCCGCGGCCGGCGCGTCGCTGATCGACGGAGCCGCCGGAGTCTGGGAGATCTCAGATATGATCGTCAAGGTCAAGGAGCCTCTCGAAGAGGAATACCGTTTCTTCCGCGAGGGTCAGATCCTCTACACCTATCTCCACCTTGCCGCCGATAAGGAGCAGACAGACGCTCTTCTCGCGGGTAAGGTCAAGGCCGTCGCCTACGAGACCATGCAGGAATCAGACCGCTCTCTGCCGTGCCTCATCCCGATGAGCCAGATCGCCGGCCGCCTCTCCGTTCAGGAGGGCGCCAAATACCTCGAGAAGAGATTCGGCGGAGAAGGCGTTCTTCTCGCCGGAGTTCCCGGCACCCCGAAAGCCAGCGTCGTCGTCCTCGGCGGCGGCACGGTCGGCACCAACGCCTGCAAGATCGCCGTCGGCATGGGCGCGAACGTGACCGTCATCGACGTGAACCTCAAGCGCCTCGAGGAGCTCGACAACCTCTTCGGCGCCCGCATCCAGACGCTCGTTTCCACCGACACCAACATCGAAAACGCTGTAAAAGAAGCGGATCTTGTCATCGGTTCCGTCCTCATCCCCGGCGCGACAACCCCGAAGCTGTTCAAGAAGCGCTATCTGAAAGAGATGAAGCCCGGTGCGGTCTTTGTCGACGTCGCCATCGACCAGGGCGGCTGCGGCGAATCCTCTCACGTCACCACGCACGACGACCCGGTCTACGTCCTCGACGGCGTCGTCCACTACTGCGTCGGCAATATGCCCGGCGCGGTCCCGGGAACGAGCACGATCGCCCTCACGAACGCCACTCTCAGATACGGTCTTCAGATCGCCTCTCTCGGTCTCGAAGCGGCCTGCAGAAAAAATAAAGCGATCGCTCTCGGCGTCAACTGCTACGCCGGGAAACTCACCAACAAAAACGTCGCCGCCGCACACGGCTGCGAATACTGCGATCTCGACACTCTTATCTGACGTCTTTGCGGGTCCGCTGTGTTCTTTACGCGGCGGACCCTGTTTCAGAACGACAGTTAAAAAAAGTTTTTTCTAATCATCCGTGAAAGGATATCCTTTATGAAAAAACAAAGCGGGATAAAAAACTGGTTTGAAAAAGCGGGGCAGGAGACTCTCGTCCACGCGGTCCGGACCGGACTTGCGAACATGATCCCCGTCCTCATCATCGGAGCGTTCGCGCTTATCCTCAAAACGTTTCCCGTCTCGGCTTATCAAACATTTCTGACCGACACCGCGTTCGGCAAACTGTTGTATTCTCTGTTCGACTTCGTGAACGCGGCGACCTTCGGTGTGCTCTCGGTCTAT
>JAFTEP010000318.1 GCA_017453605.1 Clostridia bacterium | reverse complement strand
CGACTTCGACGACGGCGGAGAGTAAAAAATAAGTATTAAAAAGAAAGTGAGAAAAAACGATGGTCGACGTTCTGAAAACGGTAATCGAGATCGGGCTTGAAAAGCCTGTGAAGGTACTTCATATCACCGACACGCACATAACCGAGTCGAACGAAAACGACGATCAGCGCATGAAGGACCTTATCGAAATGCGCCGCAGGACCTTCGAAAAGGAGGGCGGTCATCCGCCGAAGAAGCCGCAGGAATACCTTACGGAAGCATTTGATCTCGCCGAAGCCGAAGGCGCGTTTCCCGTTTTGACCGGGGATATAATGGACCTTGATTCCGCCGGATGCAGAAAGGTCCTGCACGAATGTCTTGACGGAAAGGACTTTCTTTTCACCGCCGGGACTCACGAATTTCAGAGGAGCTCCTGCACTCCGCGCTGCTGTCCGCTCGAGGAGGAAGGGACCTACTACGAGGACACGCGCGAAGCTCTGAAAAAAGAGTTTTTGTGGAACTGGGACTCCGACAGCAGGGTGATCGGCGGGGTAGATCTCGTCACCCTTGACGATTCGCAGGGCTTTTTCACCCTCGGCGCGTACGAAAAGCTGAAAAACGAGATCGAAAAATCTCTTCCGATGATCCTCTTTATGCACGTTCCGCCGGTCTGCGATACCCTGAAATGGCCGCCGTACGTCGGAGAAAACAAATATATGCGCTTTTCGCAGGAGGAATTCGAGATAAGCCGCAAGACCGTCGGTCTGATAAATACGACCCCGTTGGTAAAGGCGACCTTCGCGGGACACTGGCACTGCGACAGCCGCTATCCCGACGATCAGCCGCCGACGTTCGTCACCCCCGGCACCTTCGCCGGGAAAGTGAGGATGATCGAGATAAGGTGAAACGATCTCCTCCCGCAAAACGGCTTTCCCGGGCGCGTTTCGCCGGGAGCCGTAAGCATTGCGAAAAAAGAACGGTGAAAACGGGAGTTTGAAAAATGAAAACGATAGACCTGCACACACATTCGACCTGTTCGGACGGGTCGATGACGCCGGCTGAGCTGATGAGACACGCGAAAGAATCGGGGCTCGCCGCCGTCGCGCTGACGGACCACGACTGCGTGGACGGGCTGGAAGAAGCAAAAAATGAAGCGGAGAGGATCGGGATAGAGTTTATCCCCGGGGTGGAACTCAGCGTGACGTCAAGCGCGGAAACGCACATAGTCGGGCTCTTTATAGACCCCGAAGAGCCGGAGCTCAAAAAGGCGCTCGAAAAGATAAGGCTCGAAAGGAAAAACCGCAACGCCGTCACGAGCTCGCTTTTAAAGGCGGCGGGGATGGACGTGAGCGTCGAGGAAGCGAAAAAAGAGGCCGGGAGCGATCTTGTCGCCCGGGCGCACTTTGCGAAGGTCATGGTGAAAAAGGGCTACGCCGAGAGCGCGAAGGACGCCTTCGAGCGCTTTCTCGGACCGGGAAAGCCCTGCTTTGCTCCGGTCGCCGGGCTCGACGCGAAAGAAGGGATCGAGCTTATAAAGAACGCCGGAGGGACCGCCGTCGCCGCTCACCTTCACCACACGAAAAAAGAGGGCGCGGCGCTCGAAAAATATCTCAGGGAACTGAAAGGATGGGGGCTTGACGCAGTCGAGGGCTTTTATTCCGAATACACTCCGCAGATGACGGGTGACTATATCGCGCTCGCCGGAAGGCTCGGTCTGGCGATCTCGGGCGGCACGGACTTCCACGGGAGCATGAAGCCGCACATCGCGATCGGAAAGGGGTTCGGGGATATGGCGGTGCCGTACGCTCTTCTCGAAGAACTCAAAAGGAGGGCCGGAATATCTTGACAAACTGCCCTGCCGATGTTAAAATTATAATGAAGAGATATTAAGCGCTTTTTTGAGGGAGGACTTATGAAAAAGATAATCCCGGTCCTTATGACCGTCTGTCTGCTCTTATCCTTTGTTCCCGTCGGCAGCGCCGAGCCCGCGAACGCGGCAGCCACGGCGCAGATCGACGAGCTCGCCGACGCGCTGAACGCGGCGGTCAGGTCTCACGCCGCATCCGTCTCCGTGAGCGGACGCGGGATAACGGCGGACAACGTCCGGGACGTCATCAACGCGCTGTACGACAGATGCCCGTACACCGACTCGGTCTTTCGCGGGATAAGCTACAGCATGACCTCCGCCGGACAGGTCGTCGCCCTGATGCCCGCTTACCTTGAGGACGCCGAAGGATCGGCGGCGAAGATCGCCGAAATGGATGCAGTCGCCGATTCGATCATAGACGGGATGCCCGACGGAGCCTCGGATATAGAAAAGCTCCTTTATCTCCACGACTGGCTCGTTCTCAATTCGCAATACGATACGACTTATTCTATCTACGACGCCTACACGATCCTCACTCAGGGCACCGGGGTCTGCGACGCGTACTCCAAGGCGTTCATGTTCGTCTGCATGAAGCTCGGCATTCCCTGCGTCAAGGTGAACAGCGACAGCATGGGCCACGCCTGGAACAGAGTTTACGTCGACGGAGAATGGTACCACGTCGACGCGACCTGGGACGACCCGACCGCCGACAAAGCCGGAAGAGTCAAACACACCTTTTTTATGGTCAGCGACAGCAAGAACAGCCCGCACACCGGTTTTGAAGAGGGCTGGTGTACGTCGGATCTGTACGACGGCGGATTCTGGAGAGAAACCAACTCTCAGATCGTCCGCCTCGGCGACGCGCTGCTTTACGTCAGAAGCACGGACGTCTATTCCGCCGGCGGGTATCTTTCGGAAGTGGTCGACGCATCTGACGGATCGGTCGTATATTCGTTCTCTTCTCTCTGGAGCGCGGGAGGCAATTATTTCTGGAACGGCGCCTACAGCGGGATCGCCGCGCACGGCTCGAAGCTATTGTATAACACCGCCGACGCCGTTATCTCGTGGGATCCCGCGACCGGCGAGACCGAGACGGTCTACGAACGCGAGGGCGAAAAGCAGATCTACGCTCTGTATACCGGCTCCGACGGCTCCGTCGTCTGCGTTCTCGGCAGCGACCCCAACGGCACGTCGGACGAACTTCTCGTCCTTGAACTGCCCGAGGAGACCGTCCCGGGCGACTGCAGCGGCGACGGGATAGTCGACACGATAGATCTCACTCTCGTGAGACAGTGTCTCGCGGGTCAGGAGACCGCGGTCGGCGCGGGGGCCGACATCAACACGGACGGAAACGTCGACACGCTTGATCTGACACTTCTGAGAAGCATCATAGCGGGCGCCGCCTGAACGGCGCGGCAAACGTAAAAAACAAACAATAAACAGCGAAAAAGGAAAAAGAAAATGGCAGACAACAAAAAGAACGTCGAACAGATCACATCCATGGACGAGGATTTCGCCCAGTGGTACACCGACATTGTAAAAAAAGCCCAGCTTATCGAATACACGAGCGTCAAGGGATGCATGGTCATCCGTCCCTACGGCTACGCGATATGGGAGAATATGCAGAAGATCCTTGACGGGATGTTCAAGGCGACCGGACACGAGAACGTCTGCATGCCCATGTTCATCCCCGAGAGCCTGCTCCAGAAGGAGAAGGAGCACGTCGAGGGCTTCGCGCCCGAGGTGGCGTGGGTCACGATGGGCGGCAACGAGAAGCTCGAGGAGCGCCTCTGCGTCAGACCGACCTCCGAAACGCTCTTCTGCGAGCATTACGCCAACATCGTGCAGTCGTACCGCGACCTGCCCAAGCTCTACAACCAGTGGGTCAGCGTCGTCAGATGGGAAAAGACCACGAGGCCGTTTTTAAGATCGAGGGAATTTCTGTGGCAGGAGGGGCACACGATCCACGCGACCGCCGAAGAAGCGATCGAAGAGACCGAAAAGATGCTCAACGTCTACGCCGACTTCTGTGAAAACAAACTCGCGATGCCCGTCGTCAAGGGCAGGAAGACCGAGAGCGACAAGTTCGCAGGCGCGGTCGCGACCTACGCGATAGAGGCGCTTATGCACGACGGCAAGGCGCTGCAGGCGGGCACGAGCCACTACTTCGGCGACGGCTTCGCAAAGGCCTTCAACATCACCTTCACCGACAAGGACAACAAGGTGAGATTCCCCCACCAGACCTCCTGGGGCGTCACGACGAGGCTCATCGGCGCCGTCATCATGACACACGGCGACGACAACGGTCTGGTCCTGCCTCCGGCGGTCGCGCCGATCCAGGCGGTGATCGTCCCCGTCGCCCAGCACAAACCGGGCGTCCTCGAGAAGGCGGGCGAACTGAAGGCAAGGCTCGAAACAAAATTCAGAGTCAAGATCGACGACAGCGAAAACTCTCCCGGATGGAAGTTCGCGGAATACGAAATGAAGGGCGTCCCCGTCAGGATAGAGCTCGGTCCGAGAGACATCGAGGCCAACTCCTGCGTTCTCGTGACGCGCCACAACGGAGAAAAGACCTCCGTCAGCCTCGACGGGATCGAAAAGG
>JAFTEP010000030.1 GCA_017453605.1 Clostridia bacterium | reverse complement strand
TCTGGGAGTATTGCGGCATCGGCTTCACCGAGCTTGTCAGCCGTCTCGTCGCTTTTGCCGTCAGCGAGGCGGGAGGCGCCAGGTGAACCGCGCTCCGATCGGCGTTTTCGATTCCGGCTTCGGCGGACTCAGCGCCGTCAAGGAGCTCAGAAGGCTCCTTCCCGGCGAGGACGTCGTCTATTTCGGCGACAACGCCCGTATCCCCTACGGCGACAAATCGCCCGATACAATCATCAACTACTCGCTCCAGGACGCGGGCTTTCTGCTCTCGCGCGGCGTGAAAGCGATCCTCGTCGCCTGCGGCACTGTCAGTTCGGTCGCGCTCGGAGTCCTGAAAGACCGCGTCAGCGTGCCTGTAGTCGGAGTCATCGAACCGGCGGCGAAAAGGGCGCTCGAACTGACAAAAAACGGCGTGATCGGCGTCATCGGCACCAACGCGACGGTAAAGAGCGGCTCTTACGAGCGTACGCTGAAATCGCTCGATCCGAAAGTCCGCGCCGTCTCCGTCGCCTGTCCGCTGCTCGTCCCGCTCGTCGAGAACGGCTACGTCTCAGACGACTGCCTGATAACGCGCCTTGCTCTCAGGGAATATCTCGCGCCGCTCAAAAGAGCCGGCGCGGACTGCATCATCCTCGGCTGCACTCACTATCCGCTCATCCGCTCTCTTATCGCGGACGAGTGGGGAGGGGACGAGCTGGTGAACACGGGGCTCGAGGCGGCGAAAACGATCGCTTCCATCCTCGCTTCAAGCGGCTCCCTTTCGGAAGGGACCTCGGGCAGACTGAGCCTTTTCTCGAGCGACAGCGGCGACACTTTTTCCCAAAAGGCTTCGTTTTTCCTCGAGGAAGAGTGCCCCGAATTCGAAAGGGTGGACATTTTGTCCTACGGTCCCGACAGATGACGCCTCTCAAGGTCGAAATAGAAGTCGTCGGCAGACAGTTCTTTTCTCTTTTCGGCGGAGAACTCATGGAAAGGCAGCTCAATTCGGCCTGCGCCGACACTCTCAAAGAGCTCGGCGAGCGCGTCGAGAGCGCCGCGGGCTGTGAGGGCTCCGAAAAAGACCCCGAAAACGAGATCAACCGGCTCGAGATCGGGAAACTCGTTTCAAAGCTTATCGACACCGCGCACAGATCGGCTCCGAAGACGGATATGTTCACCGTCGGCACTCTCACTACGGAAGACGGCGACGTCCTTCTGAGCTACGACGAGAGCGAAGTCACCGGAATGGAGGGAGCCGAGACCGTCATCCGCATCGGCGCGGACGGAACGGTCTCTCTCAACAGATGCGGCTCGGTGATGACGAATCTCGTCTTCAAAAGGCACGAGCGCGTTATATGCGCGTTCGAAGGGCTCGATCAGCCGGGAATGCCCGTCTGCGTCTACACGCGCGACCTGAAGATCGCCCGCACCTTGACCACCGGAAGAGTCACCGTCGACTATTTCGTGCAGATCGGCGGAGTCAACGGAGAGCACGACAGGATCGTCGTGACATGGAAGCCGCATAAAGAAGCCGTAAGCGGAAATAATTAAATCAGCGGCGCCGTCCGGGGCGATATGATGTAAAAAACAAAAAAACACTTGACGGACGGGCGTTTTTATTGTAGAATTAAGTGAACAACAGTGATGAGGAGGAAAAATAAAATGGCTGAAAACAACGATTTTGATTTTGAGACCGAAAGCGTCACCCTCACGGACGAGGACGGCGTGGAGAAGAATTTCGACGTCATCGGAACTCTCGAGCTCGACGGAAACACCTATTTCGCTCTCGTTGACGCGGAAAGCGACGCCGACGAGTACATCATCCTCAAGTCGGCGCAGGACGAGAACGGCGAAGAGATCCTGATCACCATCGACGACGACGACGAGTTCGACCGTGTCGCAGACGCCTTCGACGACGAACTGATGAGCGAATACGACTACGACGGCGAAGAGGAAGAAGCCGAAGAAAAAGAAGAAAAGTAAAGCTTTTTCCTGCTTAGTGCGTGATGTCTGTGAAAAGACCCACAGAAAACAAATGGGATCCACATTCTCCAAACGGCTGCAGACCTCCCGCCTGCCTTTCTGCGGGCGGAAGTTGGGAGCACACGAGTTTTGAGAGCGGATACCGCCCTTGCGTCAGCAGGGTTTCTCATCATGGACACACGGCTCGGCGGGGCTTACTTATTATTTGCAGTTCTGTCAAGGGGCTGCCGCGTTCAGCGGCGGCCCCTTTTCGCCTTCTGGGAGAGTTTTTTTGCCGCCGCTTCGCCCGGAATGACGGCGCGGCGGTTTTTATTGCGTTGAAACCGTTGACATTCTCTCCCGTCTGTGATAAAGTATCATCACAAACAGAGACACAAGGAGAAAAACGCCATGAAAACCTACGCCGTCGACCACGATCTTCACATACATTCTCAGCTTTCAAGCTGCTCTTCCGACCCCGAACTGACCCCGGAGCGCATCCTCGCCTACGCCGAACAGTTCGGACTTAAAACCGTCTGCGTCACCGATCATTTCTGGGATCCC
>JAFTEP010000317.1 GCA_017453605.1 Clostridia bacterium | reverse complement strand
GTCGAAGGACATCAGGGTCATCTTCATAAAGCTCTGCGACCGTCTGCACAATATGCGCACTCTCAGCTCACACGAAGAGTCGAAGCAGCGCACGATAGCCCTTGAGACGATGCATGTCTACGCGCCTTTGGCGCACAGACTCGGTATGCAGAAGATCAAGGGAGAGCTCGAAAGCCTCGCCCTGCAGTATCTCGATCCGATCGGCTACAACGAGATAAAGAACGGGATCGACAAAAAGTACGGGCAGAACAAGGACTTTTTGGACAAAGCACAGAAGATAATCTGCGAAAAACTCAACGAACAGAACATCAAGTTCGGCATAGAGGGCAGGGTCAAGTCGATCTACAGTATGTACAAGAAGATGTACAACCTGAACAAGAGCTTCGACGAGATCTACGACTTCTACGCGATCAGGATCCTCGTGGACACCGAGATGGAGTGCTATTCGGTGCTCGGCATCATCCACGAGACCTTCAAGTCGATGCCGGGGCGCTTCAAGGACTACATCTCCACTCCTAAGCCCAATATGTACCGCTCGCTGCACACGACGGTCATCGGCAGGGACGGGATACCCTTCGAGGTGCAGATCCGCACCTGGGAGATGCACGCCGTCGCGGAATACGGTCTGGCGGCGCACTGGAAATACAAGACCGGAGCCGCGACAGACGACAATCTCGACTCGAAGCTCGCGTGGATCCGGACGATCCTCGAGACAGAAAAGGACTCGATGGATCCGGACGAACTCTTACATCCGCTGAAATTTGACATCTTCGAGGACGAGACGTTCGTCTTCACTCCCAAGGGAGACGTCGTGAACCTCCCGAGCGGCGCGAACGGGATAGACTTCGCCTACGCGATCCACTCCGCCGTCGGGAACAAGATGATCGGCGTGAAGGTCAACGGGATGATAATCCCGATCGACACTCCGCTTCAGACCGGGCAGATCGTGGAGGTGCTGACGTCCTCCGCGTCAAAGGGCCCGAGCCGCGACTGGCTGAAGCTGGTTAAAACCAGCGAGGCAAAGAACAAGATCCGCCAGTGGTTCAAAAAGGAAAAGCGCACCGAGAACATCCAGATCGCCAAGGCCGAGCTCGACAAGGAGTTTTCAAAACTCGGCAGAAACATCGACGAAAAGGACCGCGAGAGCATACTTCTTGACGTCGCCCAGCGCCACGGGCTTGCAAGCCTCGACGATCTCTACAATCTGATCGGCTACGGCGGGATAACCGTCACGAAGATAATGCCGAGGATAAAGCAGGGCGTGGAGAACCTCACGGCGTCCCAGAATCCGCCGGAGCCCTTCGCGGGAGTGCCGCAGACCCCGGACGGAGCCTCTTCCAGAAAGACCTCCTCTCAGGGCGTCATCATCCAGGATCTCGACAACTGCCAGGTAAAATACGCCAAGTGCTGCAATCCCCTGCCCGGAGACAGGATAATAGGCTTTGTCACCAAGGGCTTCGGGGTCTCGATCCACAAATACGACTGCAAGAACGTCATCGCGGGCCTGAAAAACGACGCGGACAAGAACCGCTGGGTCAACGCCTCGTGGACCGACAAGACCTTGGAGAACATGACCGCCGACTTCGACGCCTCGCTGAACATAAAGGCGAGAAACTCGATCCTCGTGCTCGCAGACGTTTCGAGGGCTCTGGCGGATATGCACATAGAAGCGGTCAGCGTCAATTCGAGGGCGGTCGGGAACGGGCTTCTGTTCATAACGCTTGTCATCCGCACGAGGAACAGAGGGCATTTCGACTCGGTCGTCTCCAAGCTCTCCGAGATAAAGGACGTGCTTGAGATCTCAAGAGGGAGCGCGTAAAAAAATGAGACTTATCGTTCAGAACGCCCGGGATATGAAAATAAGCTGCGACGGAGAACCTAAGGCCTCGCTCGAAAAGGGACTTTTCGTTTTGATCGGCGTGAAAAAGACTGACGGCGAAGCCGTCGCCCGACAGATGGCGCAGAAGCTGGTGAACCTCAGGATCATACCGGACGAAAACGACAAACTCAACCTTTCCGTCACCGATCCGAAAGCCGGAGCCGATCTTCTGGCGGTCTCAAACTTCACTCTCTACGCCGACTGCGCCTCGTCCCGGCGTCCGGGCTTCCCGGACAGCGCCTCTTTCGACGAGGGGAAAAAGATATACGATCTTTTTATCGGCTATCTGAGGCTCGCGCTCGCCGACGCCGAAAAAAGCGGCGGGAGGGCGGTAAAGCTTGCGACCGGGGTATTCGGCGCGCACATGGAGATCACCTATACCGCGGTGGGTCCTGTCACGGTGATCCTCGACTCGGATCAGCCGGGAATGATGAAGGCGCAAAATGGCTGAAAGGACATTCGACGCCCGCGAACGGCCGGAGAGCATCTCTCTGATGCTGAGGCATCTGGGCGAACAGTTTTTCAGCGGAGAATCGCGAAAAGTCCTGCTGACAGAAAGCCCGGACGGCGCCGAGGTCACGATCGACGGAGCGAGCGCAAAGGTCCGGACGGACGAACTGTGGGAGCCGGACGAAACGAAAAAAAGAAAGCTCGCCGCCGCGAAGGCCTTCGCCCTCGCCGCGAACGCCCTCGGGGAATATCCGGCGTACGGGACTCTGACCGGGGTCAGACCCGTGAAGGCGGCGTATAGATACAGGAACCTGTTCGGCATCGACGCACCGCAGAAATTCATGGACGATTTTTGCGTATCGGAAGAAAAGACTTCTCTTCTCTTCTCTCTTGCCGACAAAGAGATAGGGATAGAAAAAACGCTCGGCAAAAAAGACGTCCTCTTGTACGTTTCGATCCCGTTCTGTCCCACAAAGTGCGCATACTGCTCGTTCGTGAGCTCGGCGATCCCCAAGCGCACAGATCTTTTGAGCGAATATCTCAATCTGCTTTTTAGAGATCTTGACGCTCTGGGAGAGATAATAAAAGAAAAGGCTCTGAACGTGAGAGCCTTCTACGTCGGAGGCGGCACTCCGGGGATCCTCGGGGAAAAAGAGCTTTTTTCCCTCGCCGAGAAACTGTTCGGGATCTCTTCAAAAGACGCCGAATCGACTTTCGAACTCGGAAGGCCCGACGTCATCACGAAAGAAAAGCTCGACGCGCTGAAAAACTGCGGCGTGAAAAGGATAAGCGTCAATCCGCAGAGCACGAACGACGCGGTGCTCTCTGCGATCGGCCGCTCACACTGCGCGAAGGACTTTTTTGAAGCCTATTCTCTCGCCGCAAAACGCGGTTTTGAAATAAACTGCGATCTTATCGCCGGTCTGCCCGGAGACGATATTGAAAGCTTTGAAAAGAGCGTCGACGACGTGCTGTCGCTTGAGCCGGCGAATGTGACCGTCCATTCGTTCTGTCTGAAAAACGGAGCGCAGAAAGGCTTTTCGCTCCCGGAGAGAAGGATCGCCGAGGACATGATGAGATACTCTCACTCGCGCTGTATATCGTCCGGGCGTGATTCATATTATTTATACCGGCAGAAAAACTCGTCGGGCGCGCTTGAAAATATCGGCTACGCCCTGCCGGGGACGGAGTGTTTCTACAACGTCGCGATGATGGAGGATCTGCTCCCCGCGCTCGCCGCCGGGGCGGGCGCCATCTCGAAGATCCCCTCGGGCGGGAAAAACCTGAGGCTGGCGGAGTACAAATACCCGTTCGAGTATCTTTCCCGGAGGGATAAGACGGCATATAACCTCGACGTCATCCGACGGGAACTCCAAAAAGACCGAATAAAGCGAAAAGAATAATCTATACGGAGCAAAAAATGAAGACCATCGAATCCGAAAAGATACTCAATCTCGACAAACGCGGCGCAGTGCAGTGGATCACCGAATGCGAGGCGCAGTTCGAGCGGCAGTTCGTGACAGCCTTCGATCTGATAATGGACAACGACGTGAGGATCGCGTTCATCGCAGGTCCGAGCTGCAGCGGGAAGACCACCGCCGCCGGAAAACTCGGCGGGCTGTTGAGAAAGTTCGGCATCCCCGTCGTGAACGTCAGCACCGACGACTTTTTCCTGGATGAAGAAACGGCGCCCCGCGACGAGGACGGGACCCCCAACTACGAGAGCTTCGACTTCATTGACTCCGACCTGATGATCGACGTGATAGAGAAGATCTGCGCGGGCGAGGAATACCGCATGCCCTTTTACAATTTCAAGAAGAAGCACCGCGAAGAAGCCGAGACTCCCGAAGCGGCGCCGAAGAACGCGCTCGTTCTGGTGGAGGGGATCCACGCGCTCAACGACAAGTTCTTCTCGGCTTTTCAAAATCTCAACCTGATGGGCTTTTATATATGCCCGAACGAGTTCATTTCTCTTGACTCCCGGCTCCTGTTCGACAGCGACGACGTCAGATTTTTAAGGAGGCTCGTGAGGGACAAGAAGCATCGGAACACCCCGGCCGCCGACACCTTCGCGATCTGGGAGAACGTGCTCGAGGGCGAGGACTTATATATAAATCCATTCAAGAAAAACGCCCGGATCCTGATAAGCTCGACCTTCGCGTACGAGCCGTTCATGATCCGGGATCAGGCGATAAAGCTTCTCGGCGAGATCCCCGGCAACAGCAGGTTCCGATTCAAGGCGAAGAGTCTCGCGGAGCGGCTTGAAAGACTCATACAGCTCGACGAGGCGCTCCTTCCGGGCGACTCGCTGCTGAACGAATTTCTGAAATGAGCGGAGGCACAAATTGAAAGAGACAAAACAGACTTTCGTCAGAGGCGCCTTCATCCTCATTTTCGCCAATATAGCCGTCAAAGTCATCGGGGCGCTGTTCAAGATCCCGCTGACGAACATCATCGGCGTCCGGGCGATGAGCGATTTCAACCAGGCGTACAGCTACTACGCGCTGTTCTTCATGATCTCGACCGCCGGTCTGCCGGTGGCGATCTCGCGCATCATCGCAGCTGCCAACGCGAGAGGCAACCGCCGCGAAGTGGAGAAGATCTACTACGTGGCGATGCGGCTGTTTCTGATAATAGGCTTCGTCGGAAGCCTGATCTTGGCCATTTTCAGCGGCGTGATCGCGAACGCGGTCGCGGTGCCGGAGCTCTGGCAGTGCATCCTCGCGATCTCCCCCACCCTTTTCTTCATCTGCCTGACGAGCGCCTGCAGAGGCTACTTCCAGGGGATGCAGAACATGATCCCGACCGCCGTCTCGCAGACCATAGAGGCGTCGGGAAAACTCGTGATCGGTCTTGCGGCGGCGCTCTGGGCGAAGTCGAGGGGCTGGTCCGACGCTCAGATGGCGGCGGCGGCGCTCGCCGGCATCACGGTCGGCGTGATACTGAGCTTCACCTACTGTCTCGTCACCAAAAGAAGCGTTCAGCGCGCGCTCGGCGAGATCCCGCCGATGAAGGTCAGAAGCTCGAAGTCGATAACAAAAGAGCTCATCCGCATCGCGATCCCGATCACCGTGTCCTCGTCGATAATGTATCTGACCACCGTCATCGACTCGACAATGGTCATCAGCAGGCTTATAGGCATCGGCTACGACAAGGAGATCGCGCAGAAATTCTTCGGCTCCTACACGTCGATGGCGGTCACGCTCTACAACCTGCCGCCCAACTTTGTCAATCCCTTCGCGATAAGCCTCATCCCGCAGATCTCCGCGAACATCGCAAGGGGCGCCGTGAAGGCGACGAAGCGCGTGATGGATTCGACTTTAAGGATCTGTTCGACCATAATCATGCCCTGCGCGTTCGGGATGGGCGCGCTTTCCGAGAGGATCCTCGGCCTGCTGTTCAGGAACGAGGAACTGACCGTCGACGCGGAAGGCAAGCTGATCGGCTCCGTTCCGCTGGCGGGCGGACTTCTGAAAGTTCTGGCGGTCTCGATCTTTCTTGTCAGCATAATCTACGTCACGAGCGCGATGCTCCAGGCGACCGGCAACGAAAGACTCAGCATCATTTCCGCGGGCGCGGGAATCTTCACGAAGCTTATAAGTTCCTATATCCTGCTCGGCATCCCGAGGCTCGGGATCTACGCGACGCCGATAAGCACCGACCTATGCTACGGAGTCATCCTCATAATGAACACGTTCTTTTTGGTGAAGACGACGGGATACAGACCGTCTGTCAGGCGCATATTCTTAAAGCCTCTGATCGCGGGAGTCGCCTGCGCCGCATCGGCGATATTCGCGGCGTGGCTCTTTGACAAATTCCTGCCCGCAAAGCTCGGGACGATCCTGGCGATCCTATTTGCCGGCGCGGTGTATCTTGCGGTCCTCTTCATCATCAAGGGAGTCAACCGCCGCGACGTGTCGCTTCTGCCGAAGGGCGAGAAGCTCGTCGCCCTGCTCGACAGGTTCAGGCTGATATAAGAATATAGTTCAAAAAGAAAGGTGAGGAAAATGACTTTAACATCCGCTCAGGCCGCAAAGCTTCTTAAAAAGCTCAACGAACAGCTCGACGCGATCATCGAAAAGGAGAACATCAGCTGCAGTTTTCGCGCCGCGATGGGAGAGGATCCCGAATCGGTGCGCCCGGTCTACGACTTTGAAAGCACTCAAAAAGAGATAAATAAGATCGAAGGAGAGATAAGAAGGCTCAAGCACGCTCTGAACGCGTTCAACGTCTCCCACGAGATCCCGGGCTTCGGGATGACCGTCGACGAAATGCTCGTCTATCTCCCCCAGCTCAGCCGCGAGAAGACGAAGCTGGCGTCGATGAGATCGAAGCTCCCCAAGACGCGCGTGGAGGATCTTCACTCCAAGAACGTGAATTTCGTGGACTACACATATCTCAACTATTCAGTAGAAGACGCCGAGAAGGCTTACGAAGCGGTGAGCGAGGAGCTCTCCAAGGCTCAGCTCGCACTCGACAATTTCAACAACAGCGCGACCTTTGAATTCTGAAAAACTTTCCGTCGTCTGAGACCCGCCGCCGTTTCGCGCTCCGCGCAAAAAAACTTTTTGAGAAGTATAAAGTCTTAAGGTTTTGAGTTTTTTGTTATTTTTTCTTGTTATGGGTCGTCCGAACTGTGTTCAGCGTTTCGGAAAAGCAAACTCCAGATATATTTTCTTTCCGGCAGAAGGTCCCAGGCGAAAAAACTTTTCCCGCGGCAGAAGTTCGGTTTCATGCCGCGGGACTTTTTTGTTCCGGCTCATTTATTCTGTTCAGAAAAACTCAGCCTTTGCGGTGTACTTCGCAAGGAAGTACACCGCAGCTGAATTCGCCTGTTGGGCGAGCTGAATCGCGCGTTGCCCGGCTAAATTTGCTTTGCAAGCTGAATTCGGCTCCGCCGAGCTTAAAGGGCGAATTTGATTTAGCTGTCCCGAAGGGACAATTCAGCTGTTTGCCGCAAGGCTAACAATTTAGCTGCGAGCGTAAGCGAGCAATTTAGCTGAAAACCCGTGGTTTTCAATTCAGCCTTGTGGATCTTACGGGGTCCCCGCAAAACCTTCAGGTTTTGCGGGGAATTATTACTCCCCTCCCCAGGTCTCGACGCAGAAGCTCTTTTTGGAGCATTTGGGACAGGTCAGTTTGCGCGTGTTCGGAGTGTGGTTCGCCCAGAACGCCTCCTTGAACGGCGGACGGAAGACCTCGTGGCAGTGAGGGCAGATATAGGCGACGTTTTTGAAGTAACAGCGCGAAACTATGATCCCGTAAGCGACGGCGACCGGCACCCAGACCGCGAACAGCCACCACTGACCCGTGAGCGCCCAGAGAAGGATGCCTCCGACCTCCATGAGCGAAACGGGGATCCCGGTGAACAGGATGCTCAGACGCATCTTCGTAAGTTTCTTCTTGTTTTCCATCTTGAACGCCGCGTCGCCTATGGATTCGACAGAGAGACCGGGAAGCGACCTGAGCTCTTTTTTCAGCTCTCTGATCTTGTCGACCTGATCCCTTTTTACGGAAAGTTCGTCGCTGAGGATCTGTTCCTGCTGATCCAGAAGCAGCGAAATGACGCTCCCGGGATCTTCTTCGGCAAAGAGCTTTCCGATCGAGTCGATCGAGAAACCGAGGTCTCTCAGAAAGCAGATGATCCTCATTTTTTTCAGATCCTCTTCGCGATAGAGTCTGCGTCCGCCCTCGCTGAGCGCGCCGGGAGTCAGGATCCCGCGCGTGTCGTAGTACTGAACTGTGCGGACCGTCACGGAGCAGAGTTTTGCGATCTCTCCGGTCGTGTATTGCGGCACGGCTTTGCACCTCCTTGTGAAAAGATTATACCACGTTACGCCGCGTAACGAGCAATACCCCACGCAGGGGGATTTTTATGATTTTTATAAGTTTTTTTAAAAAAATCCGCGGATTTTTGGAATAAAGGCGTCAGAACGCTCTCAGGAAAGGATCTTTTTTATCACGAAAAGTCTGAACCTTTCCGGGAACAATCCGAACAGGAGAAGGAGCGGATTTCGGTTGACGCAGTACGTAAGGCGCGGTCTTTTTGAAAAAAGAGCCTTCAAGACGGCGCGGGAGAGCTTTTCGGGAGGCACGCTTTTTGATTCGACGCTCTCGACGATCTTTCTGAAGCGAGCCGCGCTGACGGAATACAGCTTCGTGCCTGAGGTGAAGGAGTCGAGCTTTTTCACGGACGCCGGGAGCATCCCTGTGTTCACCGCGCCGGGACGGATCACCGTGACGCTGTGTCCCGGAAGCTGAAGCTCCATACGGAGAGCCTCGGCGTATTTTTCGACGGCGGCTTTCGTGACGGCGTATATCCCCGTGAAGGGCAGAGGTCTGAGCGGCGCAAGCTCGCTTGAAATGATGACGACGCGCGACTTTTCTTTGAAAAGCGGCAAAAAGATGCGGTTTGTGCGGTAGATCCCGAAGAGATTGACGTCAAAATCTCTTATAAAGGAGCTCTCCTCGATTTCGACAAGAGAATCAAGATCGTAGATCCCGGCGGCGTGAATCACGCCGTCGAGCGTCACGGACTTTTCGGAAAGTTCTTCAAAGACGCGCTTAAGTTCTTCGGTTTTGGTAAGATCCGCGCGAAAAAATCCCTCTCCGGCAAATTTTTCGGCGTCCCTGCCGTCGATGCCCCAAACTTTCGCGCCCCGATCCGCAAGCTCGCGGCAGATCGCCGAGCCCATACCTCCTGCGGCTCCGGTGACAAGATAATCAGACAATCTTCTTCCCTCCCGTATCCTTCCTGCGAAAATATGATAACACAGATCGCCCGGTCAGTCAAGAAGGAGCGCAAACCCCGCGAATCGACTTCTCCGCCTTGATTTTCCGGCGCTTTTGGTATATAATCGTGACAGAAAAATCGCAATAAGGCCGGGAAAGAAAAAATGAAACTGAAAAAAGGCTTTTTCAAGATGTGCCACAAATATCCGTACTCCTGCGACGCGGATATTTCCGTAAAGACCGCCGTGATCCGCTCGGAGCTTGAGAAATATAAAAGCGAAGGCTACGACGGGATAGTCACGAACGCCGCGTTCGACGGCGGATATATTCTTGACCCCGAAAATATGCTCCTTCTGAAAGAGGCGGTCAAATTCTGCAAAGAGATCGGGCTGAGGGTGTGGATATACGACGAGAAGTATTATCCGAGCGGGGCGGCGGGGACTCTGACGCTGAAAGCCGTCCCGGAAGCCGAGGCGAAGGCTCTCGCAGCTGTATATAAAGTGCTGAAGCCGGGGGAAAGAACGTTTATCCCTCTGCCGCGCGGACATATCGAGGCGCTCGCGGCGTTCGGGTTCTTCTTCGAGGGGAACGCCCTCACTGAAAAGGAGCTCGCGCAGACTCCCGTAAGGATCACGGAAAAAGAAAACGGATTCGAGTTTTATAACGGCAGCGAAAAAAATCTTCTTTGTCTGGCCTTCTTCACGAAGCCCGCGTTCGAGGGCACCCACTGTCAGCACAACGCCGCCGCCGTGAGAAGATATATAGATATCGCCGACCCCGCCGCCGCAAAACGTTTCATAGACAACACCTACAGGCCGTATTACGATCTGCTCAAAGAGTATTTCGACGACGGGACAGTTGAGGCGTTCTTCTTCGACGAGCCCTCTTTTATGGCGACGTATTTCAATATATTGAAAAAACCGAGGGAGATCACTCACCTGCCGGACCCCTCTCTTCCGCTCTGGGCGTCGGTGCACTGGACGCGCGCTCTGCCGGAGAAATTTGAAGAAAGATTCGGCTATGACCTGAAAAACGAACTGTTCCGGCTCTTTGTCGGCGGCTCCCCGAGGGACAGGAAAGTCAGGCGGGACTATTACGAACTTCTGACGCTTCTTGCCGAAGAAAACTTTTTTAAGCCGATCGCCTCCTTCTGCGAGGAGCACTCGGTCTTTTCGTCCGGGCATCTCCTCCTCGAGGAAAGGATCACCGACCATCCGAGATTCGAGGGGAACTATTTCACTTTATTAAGAAATCAGCATATCCCCGGGATGGATATGCTCGACTCTCTCCCGGAGAGAGTGCGCGCGAAGGCGTTCACGCCGCTTCTTCTGAGTTCGGTCTCCCGGCTTTACGCCGACGGGGACGTGATGGACGAGGTCTCCGCGCACTTCCAGAACAAGTTCGGCACAAAGTTCACCCCGAAGCAGCTCTTCAATTCGCTGGTGATGCAGTACTGCCTCGGCGCGAATATCTTCCATTCGTATTACGATCTGAACGTTCCGTCCTCGCCGCTCCTCGATAAAACGGGGTCGGGAGAAAGCGTCATCGCCGCGTTCAAGAGGACAGTCGCGCAGGTCGGACAGGAAAAAGAGCCCGAAGCCGTGATACACTACCCGATAGAGGCGATAAACTCCGTCACGACCTCTCCTCCCGACGCAGCACGCGTCTTCGACAGCACTCTCAACGAATCCCTGCTGAGATACCCTATCGACCGCGGGGAAATCGGGAAGGAGCCGCCGGAGCGCCTGATAGCCGATCCCTGTTATGACGAGTCTAAGAGGATAGAAAAAAGCGCGGATGACTGCATGAACGCCCTGCTCGACAGACAGATCCCTCCCGGATTCTGCGACACGGGCTCCGTCGAAAGGCTCAAAAATCCGGGACTGTTCATAATTCCCGCGCAGGATCCGCCGGAAGAACTTATTGAAAATCTGCGCTCTCTTGTAGACAGGGGCTTCGAAGTGATCGCGCTGACCGACGGCGCAAAATTCCGTGACCGCTATGAAAAGGTAAAGGACAGGATCACGCTTCTTGACGGCGCGGACAAACTCGGAAAGTATCTGGACGAAAAGGCGATAGGTTTCACCGAGGGGGAAACAAAAGGCGTCGTCGCGCTCTCAGACGGCAAAAAAACGCTTTTTGTCAACAGCGAAAACGCCGAAAAGAAGATCCTCGTGAAAACAAAACTTTTTTCCCTCACCGACTGCTTTACTCTCGCAAAAGTCGGTTTTGAAAACGACGGGGAAAAAAGCCTTTTCACTCTGGAGCCCTACGGCGTCTATATAGCGGAATGAAAGCCCGATGACGGGATGAAGAACGGCTGAGGAGAAAAAAAGAACAAAATCGGTTTTGTTTACAAATTTCGATTTGATTTTTTCCCTGAAACGTGTTATCATATAGATGCGGAGAAAACGATCCGCTGAATACAGGCGTTCAACAGACGAACAAAAACAAAGGAGAGCTGCTATGAAGACAAAGATCATAACGAAAAAATTCACTCTGACAGACGACGTCCGCGAATGGTGCGAGAAAAAGCTCAAAAAGCTCGACAAATTCTTCCCGGACGGGACCGAAGCGGCGGTGGTGCTCTCGAGCACTCACGTCGGAGAGCGCATTGAGGTCACGATCTCGTCCGGCGGCGCCCTTTTCCGCTCCGAGGTGGAGGACAAGGACTACAAGTGCGCGCTCGACTCGGCTTTGGCGCACCTTGAGCGTCAGATCAGAAAGAACCGCACGAGACTTGAAAAGAAGATCCGCGTCTCCAAGAACAACTTCACCCCCGAAGAGCTTCTCGAAGCGGAGGACAAACAGGCTGTCGTCAAGACCAAGAGATTCGAGATGCACCCGATGACAGTCGACGAGGCGATCCTGCAGATGAACCTTCTCGGACACAGCTTCTATATGTTCATGAACTCAGAGGCCGGGACCTACAACGTGGTGTACCGCCGCTCCGACGGCGACTACGGCGTGATCGAACCCGAAGCCTGAAAAGAAAAAGGATATATACAGCGCGCTCCCGGCTTTTGCCGGGAGCGCATTTTTTTTGACTGTTGTCGCGGGGATCTACTCGCCGATGATCATGACCTGGACGGTGCGTGTCCTGCCCCTGGTCTGATCCCAGTCGATGAAGTGGACTCTGCCGAACTCTCCGAGATCGGCTTCGCCGTCGTCTATCACTATCGTCACGTTCCTGCCGATGATCGACGAGCGCAGGTGAGCGTCGGTGTTGTGACAGCCGAAATTGTCCTCTCCGTGCTCCTCGGCGAATTTCAGCGCCTCGGGACCGGGATGGAGATACATCCCCTCGCTGCGGCAGGTCGGGATCCATTTCTCGAACACGTTCACGAGGTCCTGCTGGAGAGTTTCAAGTCCTGTCATCGAGCGGTCGAAGGCGCACTCCTGGGTGATTACCGAGCAGGTCGTGTGGTGGGAATAGACCACGCAGATCCCGTTCTTCACGCCGGAATCCGCGACCGCCTGCTTGACGCGGTCGGTGACGTCGTGGAAGGACACGGCTCTGTGGTTTGATTCGAGCTTGAAAGAAGTTTTGAAGACCATCACTTTTCCCCTCTCTTTTTAAGATCGTCGGCGGCGCGGCGCGTGGCGGAGATCATTTCGTCGATCATCGCGACGGGATCCGGAGCGTTCATTATGCCCGAAGCGGCGCCCGCCGCCTCGCTTCCCGCCATTATGAAATCGTAGACCTCTTTCCCGCAGGTGATTCCCGCCGCCTGTTCGACGAGGATGTCGGGATAGATCGCCTTTATCACGCGGATGGAATCCATGACGTAATCCATCGGGGAAACGCCGTTGCCGCCTCCGATGATGGCGGAGGGCTCGGGATTGATGATATCCGGGTGGAGCTGCGCGATCGCTTTGGCTTCGTCGAGGGTGTCGGCGCAGGCGAAGACGAGAAAGTCGAGCTCTCTTGCGCGCTCAATGGTCTTTTTCATCTGCGGCAGGCTCATCGGCTTCTCGCAGTGGTTGATGACGACGCCTTTTGCGCCGGCGGCGGCGAGGGCTTCGGGCAGGATGTCCGCCATGCCTCTGCCGGGACGGAGAGTGTCCATATAGGGCGCGAGGACGATGAGCCTCTCGGTGTTCTCGGCGACCCGGCGGATCTCGACCGCGGGTGTGACGAACAGCACGTCTCTCTCGCACTTTTTCGCGGCGGCGTCGGCGGCGAGAGCGTATTCGAGGACTTTGTCGCCGTAGACGTAGTTTTTCGTGCCTATCTCAAAATACGGAGTGCGGATAACGGGTTTCATGTTTCTACCTCGCTCAGATAATGATTATTTCAAAGCCCATCATCCTGCCGAAAGCGGCGAGGGCCTTGATGTCCCCGCCGTAGACGAGGGCGCTGTGGTGGGTGCCGCCGGCGCGGGAATACTCCTCGAGAAAGTCCGCGAGAGGCTTATTCGGCTTCATCCAGCCCTGAACGCTTTTGGAATAAACGCCGTCGCGCTCGCCGTCGTCGGTCATCGTCACTTCGGTGAGGATCAGCGCGAACGAGCCGTTTCTCGGCGCGAGGTTGACGAGCACCGCCTTCCCCGCCCTGTAGCAGCCGTTCACGCCGACCGTGTCGCCGGTGGAGTTGTAGTTGAAGGGCTTGTCGTCGAGCGAGGGCTTCCAGGAGGTCAGTCTCGGGTTGAGTTCTCCCATGTGGCTCATAAGGAGCGTTGCGCGTTCCCAGTCGGGGCAGAACATTTCGGTGAAAGTCGTATCGGGGAAAGCGCGGATGAGGGACGCGACCAGAGCCGCGGTGAGATTGTCGCCCTCTCCGGCGTATCCGAGCCCGCGCCCGAGCGTCTTGCAGCACTCCGCGAAGGGCATTTTGGGAAGGCCGGAAGAGTCGACGTGCAAAAAGTTGACGGTCACGCCGTCGAGAGAGTTTTCGTCGATCCATTTGCGGACGGCGAGCCCCGCTCTGACGGACGCGGCGTAGTTGGCGCGGTTAGTGATGCGGACCTTGAAGTTTTCGGCGTCAGAGGCGATCTCCTCTTCGATCTCGGCGTCGGTGACCGCGGCGGAAAGAGAAGAGCCCTCTTCTTTTGTCATACGGACGGTCTTGACGCCGGTCAGCCTCTCGAGTTCGTCGTCGGGCACTCTGAAATCGCCCATGCCTTCAAACTCGCCGCCGATCATTCCGACGCGGCAGTTTTTCATCGTCTTTGCGGCGTAAGCGCCCCGGAGGACAGAACAAAGTCTGTCGACGATCCCGTCGTCGGCGTGACCCGCGCAGATCTCGAAATCTTTCCCGGCGCGGATGAGCATATTGCACATATCCTGGACGCCGTGGATTCCGTGGTTGGGCATGATGAGATTCTTTTCTTTCGCCAAAGCGATGAGGGCGCGGTCGGGCGTCGTGTCGAAAACGACGATCGGCGCCTTGAGTGAAGCGAGAGCCGATATGGATTCGAGCGAGGGAGAATAGGCGAGGTGCTGAGTGACGACCGCGGTGACGTCGGGGTCGGCGTTGAACTTTTCGGCGGCGCGGTCGAATTCCTCTTTCACGCGGCAGACGCAGTCGGGCAGAACGACTTCAAATCCGCGCTCCTCGATCATGCCGACGAGCTTTTTCATATATTCTACCAGCGGCCCTCTCGAATTCGGATTGCTGTCGTCGTAGAGCTTGATGTAGAGGGGCAGATACGCAATTCTTATTTTATTCTCTTTCATTTTTTTCTCCGATCATTCTCCGTAAATGGACTTTCTCGCGCCGTTTATGAGATCGTTTGCGTTGTTATACATCATATCCTCGACGTCGGATGAGGTCATTCCGAGAGTTTTGCAGGCTCTCTTGAACGCGAGCAGTTCCTCGTAAGCAAAGAACGTGATCTTTTCGGCTTCTTCGGGGCTGACCTCCCTGAGGTGGCGGTCCTGGGAGGGATCGCCGTAGAGTCCGGGCGGGATGAGGTTGATGTAGGTGCCGTTCTCCTCGATCCTGTGGGTGCGCATCCTGAGGATCGGCATATCGGTGCCGAACATGACGTGCTTGGGTCCGGCGTTTTTGATGACCTCCGTTATCGCGAACTCGCAGCAGTTGGCGCAGAAATCGTACATAAGATCGGGGACGCGGTTGAGATAATCCGTGAAGGCGTTTCCGACGTCCTCTTTGACGTACGCCCTGCCGATATGAGCGACGATCAGGCGCAGGTTCGGGTATCTGTCCTTGATCTCGAGGATCTGTTCGAGGTTGACCGGGTCGCGAAGTCTGAGATTTCTCGGGATGTGGAGCATCGCGATCGCGCCCATCGAATCGAGCCTTTTGAGCTGTTCGTGCGGGAAGAAATCGAAAATGCGTATTTCAGCCTCGGGAAGATACGCCGGAGAGAGGCTGAGATAGCTTTTGAGCCCTAAAAAGTGTCCGTCCCTGATCTTTTTTTCGATCTCGTCGGCGCTCTGGGTCGGGTGGCTGTAGTATAAGGCGGGCCAGCCCGTGCGGCGCGACGCCTCGCTGACGTAGTCGTTGTTTTTTCTTCCGGTCTCGATGCTGCGGACCGCGCTGGTGAACATCAGAGCCTTGACGTCTTTTCCGGGGAACAAAAGTCTGTAGGTCTCCTGAAGGTCCTCTATGCTGTTGTCTTTTGCGACGAGACTCGGCCAGGTGACCGCTCTCGAATCCTCGCCCGCCGGGCGTTTTGTCGTGAGGCTCTCGAGCCAGACGTGAGTGTGGACGTCGATGATCTTTGAGGGAAGAAAGTCTTTGAGTTCCTGCTCGTAGATCTTCCTGTCGTTCGGTGTGACTTCAAACAGCGCCATATTCTCTGCTCCTTGATAGTTCGTTTGTTTTGCGGCGAAAAAGATTCCGCTCTTTCAAGGCTGATTATATCACATGCTCCCGAAAAAGTAAACCGATTTTATCAAAGGAATGGAATATTTCCATTGACAAAACGATTTTTCCATATATAATAACTTATAAAGACAAAAATCAAATATTTCGGGAGGCCGGGATGGACAAAAAAAGATTTCTCATAGGGCTCGATATAGGGACTTCCGCCGTCAAGGGCGCGCTTGTCGGAGAAGACGCGCGCGTGATCTGCACGAAGTCCGCGCCGTTTGAATACATCATCGAGGGCGAGGGACGCTTTCTTGACCCCGAAGGCTTCGTTTCGGCCTGCGAAAGCGTGATAAAGGCCCTCGCGGACGTTTCTCCCGAGCCGCCGAGCGCGCTCTGCTCCTGCTGCGCGAGCGGAAATCCCGTGTTTTTAGACGAAAATATGAAGCCTCTGACCCCGATAATCGGCTGGCAGACGAAGGTCTCTCAGGAGGACCTGGACAAAGTCTACACCGAAAAGGAGCAGAAGGACTTGTACCGCGTCTGCGGCTGGCCGCTCGGACACGGGATGCCGGCGGCAAATCTCGCGTATTTAAGCGTTCACGAGCCGGAGATATTAAAAAAGACCGCGTTTATGGCGATGAGCGCGGAGTATCTCAATTTCCGGTTGACCGGAAATTGGGGGCTCAGCCACTCGATGGCGACGCCGTCGTATCTTACAGATCAGAAAAACGGCGTCTGGAACCTTCCTCTCATAAAAAGATTCGGGCTCGACGAAACGAAGCTTCCGCCGATCTTCCCGAAAGGCACCGTCCTCGGCGAAGTCACGGACGAAGCCGCCCAAAGCCTTGGTCTTTCCCGCGGCGCAAAAGTCGTTCTCGGGACCTTCGACCATCCTTCCGGAGCGATGGGCGCGGGAGTCCTTGAGGAGGGCGACCTGCTCCTTTCCTGCGGGACCTCGTGGGTGGAGCTGTTCCCGGTGCCGGACAGAGATTTCGCGCTGTCCACCGGGGGGCTCGTAGACCGCTTTTTGATTCACGGCGCCCCGTGGTGCGTGATGAAATCGCTGACCTCGGTCACCGAGAAGATCAACGCCCTTCGCGAGGGGTTTTTCGGCGTCATCCCTCACAGGGAATTCGACGGGATGGTCGGCGAGGCTCCGCTCGGCTGCGGAGGGCTCAGGTTCAATTTCGACGCTGACGACAAAGAGCGCGCGAAGGGCTTTGAAAAACATTTTATCGCCCGCGCGATCATCGAGGGCGCGGCGCTCCTTCTCAAAGAGAACCTTGAAAAACTCAAAACCTGCGGTCTGAGAGCGGAGAGGATAACCGCGATCGGCGGGATAACCAATTCCCCGATCTGCACCCGCGTTCTCGGAGAAGTGATCGGGCAGGATGTGAAGACGGTCAACGGTCAGTCCGCGGGAGCGGTCGGATCGGCGCTTCTTGCGGGAATGGGGATCGGGCTCTACGGGAGCGAAAAAGAGGCGTTCGAAAAAATGAGCCGGGCCGCAGAAAAAGAAAAACATTGAACGATTTACTTTTCAGGTTTATTATTTTATTATAACGGATCCCGAAAGGAAAAAAGAAAATGATTTCAAACCAAGCATGGCTGCAGGATAAGAGAGACCCTATCTCGCGCGAAGCGGACACGAAAGCGAACGTTTTCAATCTGAAGGTGTTCGGCGTGATGTGTCTTTTCGTCCTCGCCTCTTTCATCCTGAACGAGCTCGGCGTTTTCACCGCCTCAAAGACAGTGATGCTCTTCACGGTCTCGGTCTCGTTTTTCTTCTTTCTCCTTCCGTCGATCGCTGTCTTGATCCACGACAGAGCGCTCAAAAAAACGCCGTCCCTGACGGAATTCGAGGGACTGAAATACCTGATAATCGTCTCGGCGTTCGTCGGGATCGCGCTGATCTGCGTCGCGATGAGCCACAACGTGGTCATCCTGAACGCGCTCCCCGCGCTGATCGCCGCGCAGTACCGCTATCAGAAAAAACTGATGGTGTGGATATTCGTCGCCACCGCCCTGCTCGTGATCGTCGGGGTCTACGGGAGCTTCTTTTTCGGTTCCCAGGACCGCAACTTCATCAAGGGGATGCTCAGCGACGAGGGCGCCAAGAGTCTGGCGAACAGGATCGCCATCGCCACGCCCAAGAGGATGCTCGAGCTGTTCTACCACTACGCGATGCCGAGGCTCTTCTGCGCGCTCGCCATCGTGTCGCTCGTCTTCGGCGTCACGAGGCGCAACAGGAGCATGCTCAACAAGCAGAGAGATCTTTCAAATAAGATCAACGACGATATGCGGCGCATGAACTCGATGCAGAGCCACGTCATCGACGCTCTCGCGACGCTCATCGAGAACCGCGACGAGGGCACCGGCGACCACGTTCAGCGCACGAAGAGTTACGTCGGGATGATCTGCGAAAAACTGAAAACCGATCCCCGGTTCAGCTCAGAGCTGACGGACGAGAAGATCCGGCTTTTCGAGAGGGCGGCGCCTCTTCACGACATAGGAAAGATCGCCGTTTCGGACGTGATACTTCTGAAGCCGGGAAAACTCACTCCCGAGGAATTTGAAAAGATGAAGAGCCACACCACCAAGGGCGGCAGTATGATCGGCAACATATTCAGCGGGATAGAGGACAGCGACTTTGTGAGAATAGCCGGACAGATCGCGCTTGGCCACCACGAGAGATGGGACGGCGGCGGATATCCCCGGGGACTCAGCGGCGAAGAGATCCCGCTCCCGGCGAGGATAATGGCGGTCGCGGACGTGTACGACGCGCTCATTTCTCCGAGAGTCTACAAACAGCCGATAGACCCCGAAAAGGCGCTCGGCATCATGGAATCCGAGAGCGGGACGCACTTTGATCCTTTCATTATGGAAAACGTCCTGCAGATGAAGGACGCGCTCCTTGAAGCGGCGCGCTCGAAAACATGGGAAAAGAAGGATTGAAAATGACTTTTTCAGACGGCGTTATACGCCTTGAGATACCGGGCGAAAAATACTTCAAACAATACGAAGAATACAGAGAAGAGTTTCTCGCATCCGGCGATTCGATGGACGGCACGGGGCCGCTCCGCCGCTGCGATACCGGCGAAAAATGGCTGGAAGAGGTCAATAAATACCGCGATCGGGAAACCGTTCCCGAGGGAAAGGTCGTCGCCACGCAGTTCATCGGCGTCAGGGAGTCCGACGGCAGGATCGTGGGTATGGTCCAGGTGCGCCATTATTTAAACGAATACTTGAAAAAATACGCCGGGCACATCGGCTATTCCGTGCGACCGACGGAGAGAAGAAAGGGCTTCGCCAAACGGATGCTCGCGCTCTCGCTCAAATTCTGCCGGACGATAGGCATAAAAAAAGTGATGGTGAGCTGTCTTGAGGAAAACGAGGCGAGCCGCCGCACGATCGTCTCCAACGGCGGGGTTTTCGTTCGCCGCGAATTCGAGCCGGACGAAAAGAAGTATCTCGAGATATATAATATCGACCTCGGGTGAACTCTCCATAAAAGATAAAGACGCGGAAGCGGTACGGGCCGCCTCCGCGTCTTTTCGTATACGGGCATACCGATAATAATGCGCGAGCTGCGTTGTTCTTTAGCTTCTGACGAAGCGCGGGATTATAACAATCAAACCTTATTCGGCAACAGCGCTTTCAGTTTTGAAACCAATGACTGATACTTTTCTTCTTTTCTGACGTCGTTGAACCATTCTCCTCCTTCAGGGTTTGTATATGAAAGATAGGTGTTATTAATCGCTCTCAGTACGCTGTTTTTTTCAACTTTTTTTGTCAGCAAATCAAGAGCCGGACTGTTGTAGTATAATTCTGTTCCGACCGGTATCTCACAGAGTTTCAAACACAAGACGATGCTTTCTTTCAAAGCGGCATATCCATCTTCGACGTATCCCGATCCGAAGCATCCGGCAGACAAACGTAATAAAGCAAATATCCTGTCAAAGATCCAAGCATCATTGTCTTTTTTCGGATCTCGCAGGGCGTCAATGATCTTTAGTATTGTTTTCTGTCCGTCAACACGTGATTGGGCGTTCTTGAATGATTTTGCATCAAGTTTGCAAAAATCATGGGTAAACGTTTCTGTCAAAGTAGTATAAAAATGAGATTGCATTATTATATTAAAGCTCTCAACTTCTCCGCGGTAATAATACCTGCCACGTTCCGCTTCAACAGAAGTGATTCTGCTCCTGTTGTCAAGCAGCGAATACCATTCGTTAACTCTATCTTCATTTTCCACATCTATAACTCGACTGATCGCATAATCTCTGTACCAATCCATGTCTGTAGAATGATCGACAATAAATAAACAAAGCGACCGCATTTCTTCAAGTTTCTTTCTTGCTTTTTCCAACCCCATACTATGATAGAGATTTATCAAACGGAATTTGAAATAACAGCAATTCGGCGTTTCAGAAATGAATTTTTTAACGAGTTTTATTTGTTCGTCTATGTTTTCTTCGATTTCTTTGTCTTCCGAATGATATTTTTCGATTTTCGACGCTTCGCTTTCTTTGTCGATCTCAAAAAGTTTGTCGAGCGAAACACCGAACAAAGCCGCGATTGAAGGTAATAATTCAATGTCCGGATAAGATAAACCGTTTTCCCAACGGCTAACTGCCTGATACGTTACCCCGAGATTTGAGGCGACATCTTCCTGGGTATAGTTTTTCTCTTTTCTGAATTGTTTCAGCATTTCAGATAAATTTAATTTCATAGTACCATCCCTTTCAGTTAATAATCGGTGCGCATCCGGTAATTATAGAATACTTCATTTTTTGCAGTTTTTCAATAATGAATTTGCTTAGCGAACTCAATCAACAGTTTATCTTCAATCATTACAACGATCCTGTCTGCGTATTTTTTTGTGCGTGTGAAATTGATTTCACCTGTCTCAATGCTGACATCTTTAACCTGCAGTTTTCGCGCATCTCCCGGACGCAGCCCGAATGTATATTCGAGTCGAAAGTATACGGATGGTATTGTTGATGAAAAATCATTTCCGGATATTTAAATTCGATCAACTTCCCGACAAAAATCAGTCGTTTCAGTATCCGAAAACAGATACGGGATCATTGAACCGCTTTCTTTCAGGCGTAGAATCCGATGGCAGCACATACGCTGTCTGCACTATACCTACGAGATAGATACCGAATGCTTTTGCAAAACGAGCTTTCCTTAAACGAAGATAATAACCCCAAAAATTCCAAACAAAACCATGGAGCAGCAAAAAGACCGGGAACCGAAAGAGTTCCCGATCCTTTCATAAAACTATTCTCAGTCGATCTTTTTTAAAAGCATCATTCCCGAAGAAAACGGGATCAGGCCCTCGGCGTCGGGCTTGAGTTCGTCCCAGGAGCTCTGAGCCTCGCCGAAAAGCTCTCTTGTTTCGCCGGTGTCGTAGTAGTACGAACCGCCAGAGGCCTTCCATTCCTTTTTGCCTCCGACGGCGAACATCCCGTCCTTGACTTCCTCTATCTCTCCCGCTTTGATCGCCTCTTCGATCTCCTTCTCGCCCACTCCCGCGGGGAGCTTCATCCAGTTGACGACCTTGTGATCGGGGGTGAATTCCACTATCGCGCCGAAAGATCTGTCGAGTTCGCCGAGTTCCTCCGAGACGTCCTCTCCGGCGTCCGATCTCTTTTTCAGATCGGCTTCGACCTCGGCGCGGGTATGCAGACCGAAATCGTCTCCGACAGCAGAGATCATCTTCTCGACGGCGTATCTGCCCACTATTGCGTCTGCGTCGGGATCGCACTCTAAGTCTTCGATCCCGGGCTCTTCGGTGACGATCCCGTCGGAGATCTTTTTGAGAGCGACGGCAAGAAAACCTATCGAAAACACTAAAAATCCGTCGTGGACCTCCAGCTTTTCGGCGTTGTCCTTGAACGCGCCGTCGGGGATCTCCAAAAAGCCGTTGAGGGTATAGCGGTACTCCGAAAGTCCGGTCTGCTCCC
>JAFTEP010000316.1 GCA_017453605.1 Clostridia bacterium | reverse complement strand
GTGGGCACGCGCGGCGAAACCCCCGAGTTTTTTGAGGCGTGCTACGATTTCCTGCACGCTCTCGACATTACACAGCTCCACGTTTTTCCCTATTCCGAGCGTCCGGGCACTCTCGCGGCGACTATGCCTTCAAGCGTCGCTCCGTCCGTAAGGCGCGAACGCGCCGCGCGGCTTACGGAACGCGCGGACTCTGTCGCCGCCGCGTTCATTGCCGCTCACGCCGCAAAAGAAATGACTGTTCTCGCAGAAAAGTGCGGCTCGAAGTATATCTCCGGGCACACGGAAAATTTCATCACCGTGCGTATCCCGTCCTTTCCCGGAGCGAAGCCGGGCGATCTATTGAAGGTAAAGCTTGACGGCAAAAGCGCCGTTTTTTCGGGAACGGTATGCGCTTACGCCGAGGCGAAAGAAAAATGAGAAAAATAAAAGGATATTATACTTTCAAGCGCTTTTTCACCCTTGACAAAGCGCTTTTTTTATGCTATAAAGTGAACGGGAACTAAACCGAAAAAACGGAGGATCATAACCATGGAAACACGTTGGCTTCACATCACGAGCGAGAATTTTCATAAGATCAGAGAGGCGTCGGAGGGCGTCTGCGTCATCCCGATGGGCTGCATCGAAAAGCACGGTCTGCATCTGCCGCTCGGCACCGACATCCTGGAGGCGAGCGGAGTCGCTTACGCGGCGAGCCAGATCGAGCCTTTCTGCGTCTTTCCCGATTTCACATTCGGCGACGTCGGCACCAACGCCCCTACCAGAAACGACGGCATCCTTACTCTGACGGTGGAGACCGAGATGCTGCTCCTCGAGGAGCTCTGCGAGCAGATCTCCAAAAACGGCTTCAAGAAGATCCTCATTATGAACGGTCACGGCGGGAACAACCCGTGGCTTTCCACCTTCCTCAGACGCCTCGGCAACAGGAAGAGAGATTACGTCGTCTCCACCTTCATGCTCGAACTTCCCGCTCTGAAAAAGATGGGTCAGTTTCTTATGGACAACGGCCCCGGCTCCATCCCCGAGCTCACCCCGGAGGACGAGAAGTATCTGATAGGCTGCACCGTGAACAAGATGAGGGGCGGTCACGCCTGCCTCGGAGAGACCGCCTACATTATGGCTCTCTACCCCGAAGACGTGCATCTTGAGCGTCTCGGCATCGAGAGCGGCGAGAACACCCACGTCGCCGACAAGTTCACCGAAGTCGGGATCTCCGTCCCCGCCGGATGGGATTTCAACTATCCGAACGCCTACACCGGCGACGATCCCGTGGGCTGCACCGAGACAATCGGCAAGGCTCAGCTCAGAATTGAAGCGGAGCGTTTTGCGAGAGCGGTGAAAGTATATAAGGAAGACACTCTTCTTCTCGAGGACAACGAGAAGCGCAACAAAAACTGGAGCTGGTGAAAATGGAGACCCGCTGGCTCCACGTCACGAGCGAGAATTTCGCCTCTCTGAGAGAGGCTTCGCGCGGCGTCTGCGTCATCCCGGTGGGCGCCGTCGAAAAGCACGGACTCCATCTGCCGCTCGGCACCGACGCCCTTATTTCCGAGGGGGTCGTTTACGAGGCTTCGAAGCTCGAAGAGTTCTGCGTGTTCCCGACCTTTGTTTTCGGGGATATGTACGGCAAATTTCCGTCGATGCCGGACGGCACGGTCACTCTTTCGGTCGAACTGGAGATGCGCCTGCTCGAAGAGCTCTGCGAACAGATCTCCAAAAACGGTTTCAAAAAGATCCTCATTTTCAACGGACACGGCGGCAACGGCCCGTGGCTGGCGACCTTTCTCAGACGCCTCGGCAACCGTAAGCGCGATTACGTCGCCGCGACTTATTTCACCTGGGAGTGCGCGCCGCACGAGCTGGCGAAGTACCTTTTGGAAAACGGTCCCGGCTCGATTCCCGAACTCACTCCCGAAGACGAAAAATATCTTCTTGAATGTCACGAAAAAAAGATGCTCGTCGGTCACGCCTGCATGGGAGAGAGCGCGCCGATGCTCGCCCTTTTCCCCGAAGACGTTCACTTCGAGCGCTTCGGGATCGAGGACGGTCACTCCACGCACGCTGCGGATCACCTCAACAAGGCGGGCATTAAAACCATGGACGGCGGCTGGGAACTCGACTATCCCAATTTCTACTGCGCCGACGATCACCCCGGCTGCACCGTGTCCATCGGCAGGGCGGCACTGCGCTTCCAGGCGGAAAGGTTCGCCGCCGCGGTGAAGGTCCTGAAAGACGACGACTTTCTTCTCGCTGAAAACGAAAGGAGAAACGCCGGATGGCAATAACCGATCTTGCTTTAATCAAAGAGCGCATAGGCGTCGCTGCTCTCCCGGAACGGTGGGAGGCGCTGTTCCCGGAAGCCGCCGCCGAGCTTGAAAGCTCCGGCTGCCGCGCCGCTGATCCGGGGTATTACGACTATCTCGAAAACCGCTACGGGATGATGGGCGAGCGCCTCGGAGAATACAAAAAGCTCGCCGCCGCCGTCAGAGATAACGAGGCTCTTCTTGGGCTTCTGATGCTCCAGGTCTGCGCGATGCGCGACAGGAACGCTTTCCCGGGCGAACTCGCTCTTTTCAAGCTCGAAGAGCGCGAGCCCGATCCTGCCCGCGACAGCTTCCAGGCGCTGACCTGCCTTTCGCTGACGGACCGGACCTACAGGCTTCTGAAAAAGCGCGGCATCCCCGAGGCCGACGTCAGACGCGCGATCGCGCTCCCCGTCGGCGGTCTCAGGGTCTACAGAGAGCGCCATGGAGGCCGGAACGGCTTCGATCTTCTCGGCTGGTTCCAGCTCAGCGTCGACGGCAAACTCTTCCCGCTCGGCAGACTCGAATTCGAGCTGTATCACTTCAACAGAAACGCCGCCGTCTTCACGGACGGGAACGGAAATTATGTAAACCTTGCCTCCGATCTTGCCGTTCACAGAAGCGGTCACGCGCTCGGCTCGGCGGGAAACCTTGACCCGGAGGGCGGTTTTGTCGCCGAGATCTCAGAGACGGACTCCGCCTGGGAGGGACATCCTTTCCTTGAAGACGGCAGAGTCTCCCGCGATAAGGTGCGCCTTGAAAAAACAAAGTGGAGAGTCTTCCTCACCGGCGAGACCCCCGCGATCAACGTGCACATCCCGCCCGGAGGAGGGCTCACGCCCGAGAAGGCAGGGGAGGCGATCGGGAGGGCGAGAGATTTCTTTTCGAGATATTTCCCGGACAAACCCTGCAAATGCTTTGTCTGCCAGAGCTGGATGATGGATCCGGTTTTGTGCGAACTCCTCGGCGAGAACGCCAACATCTCCTCGTTCAACCGCCGCTTCAAAAAGATGACCTGCAAGTATTCCGGCAGAGATATCTTTCATTTCGTTTTTCTTCTCGGAAACGCCAAAGAGATCGACTACACGTCTCTCGACGACTCCACCACTCTCAAGCGCCGCGTAAAGGAGCTCTATCTTTCCGGCGGCTGCGTGAAAGAGCTAAAGGGTTGGTTTGTGTAAGTTTAAAAGACTTTTTCTCAAGGAGGATCACAATGCTCAGACTTCTGTTTCAGGGAGATTCAATTACCGACGGCAACCGCTATAAGGAAGAAAGAAAGCGCTGGGATCTCAACCACCAGATCGGACACTCCTACGTTTTCGATATCGTCGGCGAGCTCGGAACGAAATACCCCGGAAAGTTCTGTTTCATCAACCGCGGCGTTTCGGGCGACTCCGTTTCGACTATCGCCCCGCGCTGGCAGGCGGAGACCATCGACGAGAAGCCGGATATCCTCAGCGTCCTTCTCGGCATCAACGGCAACGGCAAACGAAACGGCGTTTTCCCTCTCGGCGAGGACGAACACGTCAGGGTCTTCGACGAGGGCTACAGAGCGCTTCTGAGTTCTGCGAGAAAAGCGAATCCCGATCTTAAACTCATCCTCATCGAGCCCTTCAGTCTCCCCGTCGGAGAAATGAAGCCGACCTACGCCGAGTTTTACGCGGTCTTCTCCCGTATGCAGGCGGCGGTGAAAAAAATCGCCGAAGATTTCGGCGCCGCGTTCGTGCCGGTGCAGAATAAGCTCGAACGCCTCGTGGAAAAGACCGCTCCTATACTTGCCGCAAACGGCTGCCCGACCGATCCGTATGCCTACTGGCTCTGGGACGGCGTCCACCCGACCGAACCGATGCACAAGGTCCTCGCCGATCTCTGGCTCAAAGAGTTTTATAAGATAATCTGAATCAAAAAAGCGGTATCTCCCGCGGCACTTGCCGCGGGAGATACGTTTATCAACTTATTTCGTTCACTGCTTTTCTACTTCGTCCGCGCTGATCTCGACCGAGCGGATCGCCCATTTGTAGAACTTGATCCTGGTCTTGTCGGAGCCGGTCTCGAGAGTGACGATCTCGTCCTTTATCTTCACTATCCTGCCGAGCATGCCTCCGCTCGTGCAGACTTCGTCGCCGATCTTCAGAGAGTCTCTCATGGCGGCGGTCTCTTTTTCCTGCTTCTTCTGAGGTCTGTACATCAGAAAATAAAACACCGCGACCAGAATGAGAATGGGGATCAGCATCCCGAGCAGGCTTCCCATATCGGCGCCGGTCGTTTCAAGGAATAATCTCATTTTTTCTAACCTCCACTGTGTGTTGGCGATATTATACAGTATTTTTCTTTTCGTTTCAAGTGTTTCGGGCAAATTTGTGTTGCGTTTTTAAAGGTTTTGTGATAGAATTGCCGTAATAAGAGATTTTTCGGAGGAAAACAATGTTAGCCGTTATTTCCGTCACCGGCAAGGACAGCGTCGGCATCATCGCCGAAGTCAGCGCGAAGTGCCGCGAGCACAACGCGAACATCATAGATATTTCGCAGACGGTCCTTCAGGGTTACTTTGCGATGATCATGCTCGTCGAGATCGACAAACTCAACTGCCCCTTCGGCAGCTTCATCGACATTATGGAAAAGCTCGGGCAGAACAGGAGCCTTTCGATCCACACGATGCACGAGGACATCTTCAACGCCATGCACAAGATCTGAGGGATAAAAATGCTTAACATCAACAAAGACGAGATCCTCGAAACGATCAATATGATCGACACCGAGCACCTCGACGTGCGCACCGTCACGATGGGCGTCTCCCTCTTCGACTGCGTGAGCGACGACCCCGAACGTCTGTGCGACAGGATCTATACAAAGCTCTGCCGCAAGGCGAAGGATCTTGTGAAGGTCACGATGCAGATCGAAAAGGAGTTCGGGATCCCGATCATCAATAAACGCATCTCCGTCACGCCTATAAGCCTTATAGGCGCGGATTTCGATTCCGACAGCTACGTGAAGATCGCCCGCACTCTCGACCGCGCCGCCCTCGATCTCGGCGTCAACTTCATCGGCGGCTTCGGCGCCCTCGTCCAGAAGGGCGAGGTGCTCGGCGCCTCCCGCCTGATAGACGCGATCCCTCAGGCTCTCAGTGAGACCGAGGTCGTCTGCTCGAGCGTAAACGTCGCCTCCACCAAGGCGGGCATAAACATGGACGCCGTCGCGAAAATGGGAAAGGTCGTCTGCGAGACCGCGCGTCTCACCGCCGACAGGGATTCCATCGGCTGCGCAAAGCTGGTGGTCTTCGCAAACGTCCCCGAGGACAACCCCTTTATGGCGGGCGCGTTCCACGGGATGGGCGAGGCCGACTGCGCCGTCAACGTCGGCGTCTCCGGGCCCGGAGTCGTCAGCGCCGCGATAAAGAGCGCCGGAAACTGCGATATCACCGCTTTGAGCGAGATCATAAAGAAGACCGCGTTCAAGATCACGCGCATGGGTCAGCTCGTCGCGCGCGAGGCTTCAAAGCGCCTCGGCGTCCCCTTCGGGATCGTCGATCTCTCCCTCGCGCCCACTCCCGCGGTCGGCGACAGCGTCGCGCACATCCTTGAAGCCATGGGTCTCGAACAGTGCGGAGCCTGCGGCACGACCGCCTGCCTCGCGCTCCTCAACGACGCGGTCAAAAAGGGCGGCGTCATGGCGTCGAGCCACGTCGGAGGGCTTTCCGGCGCGTTCATCCCCGTCTCAGAGGACGCCGGGATGATCGACGCGGCGTCGAGCGGCTGTCTGAGGCTCGAAAAGCTCGAGGCGATGACCGCCGTCTGTTCCGTCGGTCTCGATATGATCGCCGTCCCCGGCGACACTCCGCCCGAAGTGATCTCCGCACTCATAGCCGACGAGATCGCCATCGGCGTCGTAAACTCCAAGACCACCGCCGTGAGAGTCATCCCCGCCGTCGGTAAGAAAGCGGGCGACAGCGTCCGATTCGGCGGACTTCTCGGCGAAGCTCCCGTGATGGCGATCAACACCGCCTCTCCCGCCGCATTCATCGCGCGCGGCGGCAGAGTCCCGGCTCCGATCCACAGCCTGAAAAACTGATATGACGATTCTCGGTATAGATTTCGGAGACGCCCGTATGGGCTTCAGCTCCTGCGATCCCTCGGGCACTCTCGCAAGCTCTATCGGCGCGGTAGGCGTCTCGGGCGTGCGCGACGCCGCGAACAAGGCGGCTCAAAAAGCAAAAGAGACCGGCGCCGAAAGAATTGTCGTCGGGCTTCCTCTGAAAACAGACGGCACATCCGGCGCAAGAGTAGAGAAGACCCTCGCTTTCATCGGGATCCTCACCTCGCTCACCGACGTCCCCGTCGAGACCTTCGACGAGCGCTTCACGTCGGTGGTCGCACACCGCTTCCTGTCGGATTCCGGGCTGAAAACAAAAAAGCATAAAGGGCTCGTCGATTCCGTCAGCGCCGCTCTGATCCTCCAGGACTACCTCGACCGCAAAAGATCATAACAGTCATAAAACTCCCGCCGGCATCCGCTTAGATCGCGGATGCCGGCGAAGTGTTTACAGTATTATGCAGATGAGCCCGCCGCTTCCTTCGTTTATGACCTTCTGGAGCATATCCACGAATTTCGCTCTCGATTCGTCGGGCATCCTTGCGAGCTTCATTTTAAGCTCGTCGTTTATCATTTCGTTCAGGCTCTTGCCGAACATGTTCAGTTCCCACACCTTTTCGGGCTCGTTGTCGATCTTCTCGAGGATGAATTTCGCCATATCCTCCGACTGCTTCTCGCTCCCGATGATGGGGGAGACCTCCGTCTCGATGTTCGCCCTTATCATGTGGATGCTCGGCGCGGTCGCCTTGAAGCGTATGCCGTATCCGCCCGCCTGCTTTGTGACCTCGGGATCCTGCAGCCTGATGTCCTCCGTCGCCGGAACGACTATCCCGTATCCCGTCGCCTGAGCAGTTTCGAGCGCGTTCTTTATCTTCTCGTATTTTTCTTTTATCGCTCCGAGCTCTCCGGTCATTTCCAACAGATCCGCTTCTTCTCTTATCTGCATCCCGCTCTTTTCGCTCAGGATCTTCAAAAACGTCCCTTCCTCCGGGACGATCTTTGCCGTCACCTTTCCCGTGCCGTAGTCTATAGAGTTCAGCCTGATCTCGCTTATCTCGTGGCAGCCGCTCGTCACCGCTCCGGTCGCGTCCCTCATCCTGTCGGTCCTCCCGGCGATCGCGCTCAGCTCGTCAGAGATCGCGATCCTCACCGGATCATCCTCGTCGAGCCTCACAAACCACGACGGCACCTCGAATTCGAGTTCCTTTACCGCAAATTCGCCGAGAAGAGTCGTGAGTATCAGCGCGATCTCTTCTTTTCCCATCGTGAAGCAGTTGAGAGGTATAACGGGACGGGAGTATTCTTCGCCGAGCCTTCTTGCCAGCTCCGCCGTGCTCTCCGAGAGGGGATTCGCGCTGTTGAGCACGATGACAAAAGGCTTTCCCGTGCCCTCGAGCTCCGAGAGCGTCCTTTTTTCCGCTCCCGTGAAGGCGTCCCTGGATAGTTCCCCGAAGCTCCCGTCGCTCGTCACCATAACGCCGACGGTCGAGTGTTCCTTTATGACCTTCTGAGTCCCGAGCTCCGCCGCTCTGTCGAAGGGCAGGGGAGAAGAGCTCCAGGGAGTCGAGACCATTCTCGGCGCGCCGTCTTCCTCGATCCCCTCCGCTCCGGGCACGACGAATCCCACGCAGTCGATCATTTTCATAAAAAAGTGCGCGTTTTCGCCCGCCTCGACTTCGACGGCGTTTTCCGGGATGAATTTGGGCTCGGTCGTCATCACCGTCTTCCCGGACGCGCTCTGCGGCAGTTCGTCGACCGCTCGCGCTTTCTCGTTTTCGTCGGCGATATTGTTTATCACCAGTTCGTCCATGAATCGCTTTATCAGAGTGGATTTTCCGCTCCTCACCGGTCCGACGACGCCGATATATATGTTTCCGCCGGTCCTTTTCGCTATGTCTCTGTAGATGTCCGCCATATCCTTCCTCCGTCGCTTGTTTTTGCTTAATATATACTCCGCCACGCGCCGTTTTATTCCCGGATATCGCGTTCAGGTCATTCCAGCATCTTTTTTAGCTTCTGACAGATCTTTTTTTCGTCCCTCGACACCTTCACCTGGGTCTTTCCCGTCAGGCGCGCTACCTGCGTCTGTGTGAGCCCTCTGAAATACCTGAGTTCTATCAGCTCCCGTTCCTCAGGCTCGAGGGAACGGACCGCTTCTTTCAGAGCTTCCTTTTCAAAACTCTTTTCAAGTTCGTCCTCTCCAGAAAAATCCGGGACGTCCCTTTCTTCTTCTCCGTCCTGAAGCGACATCACCGGCTGACCGGAACCCAAGGCAAAAACAGCGTCCTCCTTTGAGATCCCGGTCGCCGCGCAGATCTCTTTCAGATCGGGGTCACGGTCGTTTTTTCCGCGGAAATCCTGTATGAAAGCGTTTATTTTCGCGCAGTCGCTCTTTGTTTTTCTTGACACCGAGATCAGCCCGTCGTCCCTCATAAAGCGCCTGATCTCGCCGATCATCATTGGCACGGCGTAGGTGGAAAACTTCGTGCCTCTTTCGGGATCGAAGGCTTTCAGAGCCTTTATCATCCCAAGCGCGCCGATCTGTATGAGATCCTCCGTCTCGACACCTCTGCCCTCGAAGCGCCTGCACACGCTCTTGACAAGTCCCATATTCGTCTTTATCACGGTCTGGGCGGCTTCTCTGTCTCCGGCGGCGGCTTTTAAGATCGTTTCGGGATCGTTGACAAACTCCATCAGCTCCCCGCGCCGATCTTTCTTTTCATCGTGACCCTCGTCCCCTTGCCCGGCGCGCTCGTGACTCTGAGGCTCCGGGTGAAGGTCTTCATTATCGCAAAGCCCATCCCGCTCCTTTCGCCCTCCTTGTCGGTGGTGAAAAACGGCTCCATCGCCTGCTTCACGTTTTCTATCCCGACTCCCTTGTCGCTGACAGTGACGGTGAGATCTCCGTCCTCGGTCAGCTTCGCGGCGAGAGTGACCTTGCCGTCTTTTTTTCTGTATCCGTGCACGATCGCGTTCGTCACGGCTTCACTTACGGCGGTCTTCACGTCGGCGATATCCGACGCGCTTACACCGTCGAAGCCCGATATGAACCCGGTTATGATTATCCTCGCGAGCGACTCGTTCTCGGAGACGGAGTCGAAAGTCGCCTTTATAGAATTTATGAGTTTTGTTTTCCCTCTGAGCGCGCTTCTCATCTCTTTTCACCTTCCTTTTTTTCGATGATTTCCTTTTCTTCCTTTTCTTTGAATTCTTCGGATGTCCCGGCGATCTTTATGATCCCGTCGACTCCGGCGAGCATCAAAATGGTCTTCACCTGCGGCGCGGGATCCCGCAGCTGATAATCCACTTTCAGCTTTTCGCAGTTTCTCGCCCTGCCGAGTATGAGCCCGAGCCCGGAGCTGTCCATAAACCGCGTCCCGGACAGATCCATCACGAGCTTTTTCGGTCTCAGGGTCAGAAGCCTCGAATCCGCCTCGGCCCTTATCAGCTTCGCCGAATGATGGTCTATCTCGTCCGGCATCTTCAAAGTCAGCACTCCGTTTTCAAAATCGCTTCTCACGTCTTTTGTCATTTTCACTTCCTCCTTTTTGCTCTCATTCTACCACCTTCCTAAAAAAAATCCTGTCGTATCCCGCCGCCCTCCCCGTTTTTTTCACGCACCGCGGACGTTTGGTGTCCAATTTGCCCTTACATCAAGAAAAAAGTGTTCGAACACCGCCTTTTTTTCACCTTTGTATTTACAAACCGCGCAAAATGTTGTATAATAACTCGGTACGCAAACGAAACGTCTGTACGAAAAGGAAAACACAAGACAATCAAAATCAAAAGGAGAACAAAGTCATGGCAAGAAAGAAACTTTCCATGGACGGCAACACCGCTGCCGCGCACGTAAGCTACGCTTTCACAGAGGTCGCCGCTATCTATCCCATCACGCCCTCCAGCGTCATGGCGGAGCTGACCGATTCCTGGTCCGCCACCGGTCTCAAGAACATCTACGGCGAAAAGGTCAACGTCGTCGAGATGCAGTCCGAAGCCGGCGCCGCCGGCGCGGTCCACGGCTCTCTCGCCGCGGGCGCTCTCACCACCACCTTCACCGCTTCCCAGGGACTTCTGCTGATGAT
>JAFTEP010000315.1 GCA_017453605.1 Clostridia bacterium | reverse complement strand
GGAATGGAAAAAAGAATATTTTTTGCCTGTTGACGCGAGGCACGCAGCGTTGGGGTGGTTTAATATCCTACCTGCTCCCAGCACTCGAACGGGGCGGCGAGCTCTTCGCTGACGTAGACCTGGGTCTTCATCACCTGCAGCATGGAGCTGGGGACCAGCGGAGTGGGCTTCGCGTGAAGGACGAGGCGGCTGGTCATCCTCTGCCAGGACGAGAAGGTGCAGTTGGTGAGGAGCGCGTGGACTTCGATGCGCTCGCGGGAGTTCTTGACGTCGCGGGGACCGATAGTGGCGGCGCAGGGCGGAACGTCGGCGACGTAGCCGGACTGTCCGAAAACGCCGTGCAGGGAGTTCTGAGCGACGGTCAGCGGATGGAGCTTGACGATCCTCGCCTTCATGTTGAGATACTCGTCGTAGTCGTCGGTCATGAATTCGGGGACCGGGTCGATGAACGCCATGTGGCCGGTCCAGCCGGGAGAAGAGGAGCAGATGTCGGCTCCGCCCTCGCCGACCTCTTCGATCATATCGGAGTAGTGATCGATGTTTTTGTTGGTCGGGTAGTGGACCTGATCGAGGGGCATCCTGAGCTTGGGATCGATCTGATAAACGAAGTATTTGAGCATAGAGTGAGCAAAGCCCGCCTTGTAGGTCTCGGGGGCGATGTTGCCCTGATCGTCCGCCCACTCGTCCATCGCGAAGATGTGGAGCTTCGAGCAGTCGACCTTGAAGTAGTTGATGAGCTGAGCGAGCGGGATGTAGGTCTCGGGCTCGGGGTTGCCGAGGATCATGACGTACTTTTTGCCGGCTTCGCTCGCCGCCTTGAGGCGTGCGAACAGGGTGGCGATGAGCACGGGATGCGGATTCTGCATGACCTTGATGTTGAATTCGGGATGATGCCACGCCTCGCGCCTTTCAACTTCCTTGCCGCTGAGCTTTCTCAGCTCCTCGCAGACCTTCCTGTCCTTGAAGGGAACGTAATCGCCGGGTTTGAAGTCAAACGAGGTCGGGGGGTCGAAAATGATGTCCTTCATTGGTTTTCCTCCTTCGCTTTTGCGAAAATAATTTTTTATTTTATCTGTTTGCCGTCCTTGAAGACGTGACGGACGTTGAAAAGATGGTCGACGACGGCAAGATCCGCCTTTTTGCCCACGGCGAGCTCTCCCCTGTCGCCGAGAGAGAGCAGGGCCGCCGGATTGCCGGAGGTGAAGCCGAACGCCTGGCAGACGCTCGCGCCGGTGTGCTTCATGAAGCTCTGAGCCGCCATATCGAGGATGATCCTCGTCCCGGCGATCTCTCCGGAGAAGTCGAAGTTGATGTCGTCCGCGCCGTCGTATCCGGGCGGGATCGGACCGTGCTCCACGAACGAATCGGAGATCAGGATCACTCTGTCGTCGCCCTTTATTTTTCTCACGAGCCTCTGCAGATAGGGGTCGACGTGGATGCCGACCTTGTCGCTGATGATCTCGGCGTAGATCTCTCTGTTCGCCCAGACCGCCTCATCCACGCAGACGCCGCGGCACTCGGGATATTTATGTATCGTTCCGGTCGCGTTCGTGTGGTGGGTCGCAAGCCTCAGCCCGAGCGGGATCAGTTTTTCGATCTGATAAGGCTGGGCCTCGCTGTGGGCGACGGAGAAGACCGCGAGAGGGTTCTTCTTTTTCGCGTCGATGACGAATTTTTCTATCCCCTCTCTCTCCGGCGCGACGCACCAGACCTTCGCGAGATCTCCCGCCTCCTCGATGAGCGGCATATAGTCCTCAGGGTCGATCGGGCCGTTCCAGGGATTGTTCTCGCGGTCGCAGCCGAATTTGGGGTTCATGTACGGCGCTTCCATATAGAAGCCGATGATGTTCGAGGCGTTCTTCATCGCGCCCTTTATCAGTTTCATCTGTTCGATGAGCGCGTCGCGCGTCTGATTGAAATAGAGCGCGGCGAGAGTCGAGGTGACGCCGTGATAAAGAAGGGTCGCCGCCGCCTTTTCGGGCTCCTCGAAGAAAAAGTGGTCGCCGTCGGCGTGGGTGTGGATCTCGATAAGTCCCGGACCGGTGTAGAGACCGCCGGCGTCGAGGGTGTCGATCCCCGAGACGTCCACTGCGGCTCTCGGACCCATCTTCACGATGCGGTCGCCGTCCGTCACGATCACCCCGTCCGGGATATAGTGATCTTTGAGGACGAGCGTCGTGTTGACGATTGCTTTCATTTGACTTGTGCCTCCTTGATATACGGATCTTCAGCTTTTTTTCATGCAGGAACGCTTGTATTCGGTCGGCGTCATTCCGGTGCATCTTTTGAAGACCGAAGAGAAGTAGTGAGGATTTGAAAACGCGAGGAGCTCCGAGATCTCGAAGAAGTTCTTCGCGCCCGAGCGGATCAGGTTTTTCGCCTCGTTGATCTTCATCGCCTGGAAGTAGTCCATGATGGAACAGCCGCAGATGTTGATGAAGTGGCGCGAAAGATAGGATTTTGAAAACGACAGGGATCTCGAGACCTCTTCCATAGTGAGCCTCGAGTAGAGATGCTCCTCCAGAAACCCGACGACCCTCAGGGTCAGTTCGTCGTCAATGATGTCCCTCGAGAAGAACATCTTCCGTCCCGCCGATCTGTCGCTTCCTCTCCGGACGAGCTCTATCAGCATCAGTTCGAGCCTGATCTGCACCGTCTGCTCGCCCGCCCATAAGACGGAGCCGGATTTCAGACTCAGTCCCTTCATCTGCGGATCGTTGAGAAGCTCGAACGTGAGGTTGGCTTCGTATATGATCGCGGCGATGTGCTGGCGCACGGACATCGTCGCCTCTAAGATCCTGCCCTCGAAGAAGCGCATCGCGTCGGAATGGCTGTAGAAGCTGATGATGAAGACGTTTGACGGGATCCCCTTTTCGGGGACGATCATGTGGTTCTCGAAGGGGCGGTGGATATAGAGCTGTCCCTGCTTCAGGATGAAGCGGCTCTCGTCGGCGACGATCCCGCACTCTCCCCTGTCGATGAACACCAGTTCCCAGAAGGCGTGTTCCTCCGGCTTGTCGACGTAGCTGTCGTCAAACTCGAAATAGTGGATCGTGACGATGGAATCGATCTCTATGGACTTGTTGATCCTGTGTTCGAAATAATCTCTCATTTTATCAGTTTTCGCGCTCCGTGCGCGTCCTGCGTCCGGCTCTCTTTTTCCCTTTATGTACATTATATAACTTTTTTCGGAGTCCGGAGTATAAAATATTGCTCATTTTGTACGATTTTGGAACTTCTTTATTATACCACGTCTTTTCAGATACGTCAAAAAGACTCTCTTGACTAAAAACTGGCGGTATGCTATACTTTTTTCGGACAAATTTAAAAGATCCGGAGGAATGGAAAATGTATAAGGTCAGCGTGCCGCTCGTTCTCGGAGTGCTCGACAGATCCAAAAGAGAAGACGTCCTGAAAACGCTTCGCGACTTCGACGCCGAGAGGGTCTTTCTGGCGATAAGCGCCTATACCACCGATAAAAAGGCGTATGAAGAGACGATGGAAAAACTTAAGACCGAGACGGAGTACTTCAAGTCGAGAGGCTTTGAAGTCGGCTGCTGGCTCTGGACCTTCATGCTCAAAGACAACCCCGGATTCATACCGATGACCTTTCCCGACGGAACGACCGATCCCGAGGAGATCTGCCCGTCGGACGAGAACTTCATAAAATTCGCCGCCGACTACGCCGCCGGGATCGCAAAGACCGGCGTCGACATGATCATGTACGACGACGATTACAGATACGGATTCATTTCGAGCAACACCGCCTGCACCTGCAAAAATCACCGGGCGTATATGGAAAAGCTCCTCAACAAGCCGATTCCCGAAAACCTGAAGGACTGCCTCTTCGCGGGCGGGAAAAACGAAGTGCGCTCCGCGTGGATAAAGGCGAAAGGGCACTTTTTCAGGGAATTCGCGAGGAAGATGAGAGAAGCGGTCGACAAGGTCGATCCGACGGTCAGGTTCGGCGTCTGCTCCTGCATGAGCCTCTGGGATCAGGACGGGGTGAGCACGGACGAGATCAGCCGCATCCTCGCCGGGAACACGAAGCCCTTCATGAGGCTGATCGGCGCTCCCTACTGGGCGGCGAGAAGAAGCTCTCTCGGCAGCCGCCTGCAGTACGTCATAGAGACCGAGCGCGCCGAGCTGAGCTGGGTAGAAAAGCCCGAAGAAATAGAGATCTTCTCGGAGGGCGACGCCTATCCGCGCCCGAGATACGCCACGCCCGCGAGCTACGTCGAGGGCTTCGACACGGCGCTCAGGGCCGACGGCAGGATAAACGGCATCCTCAAATACGGCATCGAATACTGCGGCACTGTGAAATACGAAACGGGCTATGCCGAAAGCCACGTCGAAAACCGCCCGGCATACCGTGCGATCGACGAAATGTTCTCGAAAAAGACCTGCGTCGGCGTGAGGATCCGCCGCCCGAGAGACGTTTTCGAGGACTGCGAGGTCCCCCAAAAGGTCTCGGGAAGCCCGGACAGTCAGTTTCTGTTCTATTCGGATTCCGCAAAACTCTTCTCCACGCTCTCCGTCCCGACGGTCTATTCCGGCAAGGGCGTCACGAACGCCGCGTTCGGCGAAGAGGCGAGAAATCTTTCTCCCGACGCCTTCGAGGGCGGACTGATCCTCGACGCCGCCGCGGCAAAGATCCTCACGGAAAAGGGCGTCGACGTCGGCGTCAGGGAATCCGGCGAGAGATTCGCCGCCGGAGAGGAATACTATCCCGACTATAAAGAATACGGCGCCTGCGGGGGAAAGGCGACAAAGATAAAGCCCGACAAAGGCGCGATAGTTCTCAGCACCTATTCGAACGGCTCTCCCGCGGCGTATCTTTACGAAAACAAAGCCGCTCAACGCTTTATGGTCCTGTGCTTCGAGGCGTTCAGATGCGACGAGTCGATGTGGAGGCAGTACACGAAGGGCCGCCAGATCGCGGACGCCGTCCCGTGGCTCTCGGGCGAAAAGCTGCCCGCGTTCTCATACGGCAATCCCGATCTCTATATAATGGCAAAAGAGGGCGGGGGAAAACTCGCGGTCGGACTGTGGAACTTCCATCCCGACGCCGTGAAGCGCCCGGTGATCGAGCTCAAAAAGGAATACAAAAACGCGAAATTCTTCAACTGCACGGGAACTCTCGAGGGCGACAGGCTCTCGCTTTCACGCCTCGAAGCGTTCGGCTTCTGTTTTGCGGAGCTTTCCGTCTGAAGATTTTTATAAAACGACAAGCGATAAATCCACAGTGAAGAAAGGAAAAGACGATGAAAAAAAGACTGTTTGCACTGTTCGCGGCGCTGGCGCTCATGATCCCGTTTGCCGCCTGCTCCGCCGAGAAGCCGTCCGGGAGCGCTCCCGAGACCGTTCAGCCGGCGACGTCTTCTCCCGCTCCGGTGAAAGAAGTCGACGAATGGGGCAGGGATCCCGTCGCGAGCGCGATCCCCGAGGACAAGCATTTTGACGGGGAGACCGTGAACTTCTTTCTCGACGGCTCGAGGGACAGCGAATTCTTCGTCGACGCTCTCAGCGGCGACCTGATAAACGACGCGGTGTATAACCGCAACCTCGCGATCGAAGACAGGCTGAAGGTCAGGCTCAACTTCGTGAAGCTCTCAACGATCAGCGGAGAATTCGCCGCCGAGATCTCGAGGATGGTGCTTTCCGGCTCCGGCGACTGCGATCTTCTCGCGGGCTACGCGAACGGCGTCCCCGCGGTCGTGAGGAACTGGTGCTACGCCGACCTGAGAGAACTCGAGAACGAATCGTGCATGGATCTTTCAAAGCCGTGGTGGAACCAGTTCTACGTCAACGAATGCACCGTTAACGGACACCTCTACACGATCACCGGAGACCTCGCGATCAGCGCGACCTCCGGCGCGATCTGCATCTTCTTCAACAGACGCCTCGCCGACGAACACCTTTCCGCCTGGGGCGGTTCGGAAGGGCTCTACAGGCTCGCCGAGACCTATCAGTGGACGATAGACGAATTCATAAACATCTGCAAGGACGTCTACAACGACGCCGACGGAGACGGCAGGCGCTCGGAGGGCGATTTCTACGCGTTCTCGAGCTGGTGGTCCGGACCTATCCCGATAAACGCCTTCCAGTACGGGCTCGACGCGCGCATAACCAGAAACGGCGAGGACGGTCTTCCGTATCTCGACTACAACTCGCCCCACGCGGCTCAGGCGCTCGAAAAGCTCTGGAGCCTCAACAACGACTGCGCCGGAGTGCTCTACAACAGCGCGTACTACAACCAGCAGGACGCCTGGGATATGATCATGAACAAGTTCATCAACGGCACATTGATCTTCGGCGCCTACACACTCTCGACCGCGAACACCTTCGGCGATATGAAGGACGATTTCGGCATCCTCCCGATGCCGATGTTCGACAGGGAGCAGAAAGCCTACTATACGAGCCAGAGCGACAGCTACTCCGCCTTCGCGGTCGCCGCCGACGTCTTCGACAGGGAGAGGGCGGACCTCGTGGGCACGGTCTTCGAGATGCTCAACGAAGAGTCCTACCGCAGCGTGACGCCCAACTATTTCGAGACCGTGATGAAATACCGCTATCTGAGGACGGACGCCGACAACAAAAAGGACATCGCGATGTACGATCTGATCCTCGAGGGGAGCAATTTCAACTTCGGGCTCGTCTATTCGGCCATGACCGACGACATCGGCTTCGGCTGGCGCCACCTGATCGGCAGGGACAACTCCAAAAACCTCGCCTCCTACTGGAATGCAAAGGAGGCGGCGGTCACCAACAAGTTCAAAGGTCTCCTCGCGGATCTCTGCGACGAATAAAGACCCCTTTGCCCCGGTTTTTTGCCATAATATCCGCGGATCGCGGCGTCCGCCCGTCATTCGGGGGCCGCGATCCGTTTTTTCTTGACAAAACCGGGCCGAAGAGGTATAATATATTGATATCAAGTTTTTTATATATCATTTCAGGCGGCAAAACGTCTTTTGACCGGCATATACCGTCTGAATTCGGGGAATATGAAAAAGATCTGCATCGTCCAGACGGATTTCAACGTGGGCGGGATACAGAGATCCCTTTTCAACCTGCTGAGAAATCTCGATTACTCCAAATACGAAATCGACCTTCTGCTCTTTGAGCGCGGAGGCTTTTTCGAGGGCGCCCTGCCGGAAAAGCTCAACGTGATCTATCTCGAAAAGCCCTCGAAAAAATTCTCCTTCATGAGCTTCGACTCCGTGTTGAAAAAGTATTCCCCCGCTCTCCCGGACAAGCGCTACGACCTGGCGATAGACTTCAACAGCTATCAGAACACCTGCGCCGCGATCACAAAAAAGCTCGACGCCTCCGTGCGCGTGATGTGGATCCACAACGACGTGAAGATCAAGCTGAAAAACGAGTGGAAATACAGGGTGCTCTGGCACTTTTTCAAGGGCAAGTTCAAGATCTACGACCGCTTCGCCGCGGTCAGCGAAGGTCTTGTCGAGCCGTTCTGCGAGATCTCGGGAGTCGACGGCAAAAAAGTCTGCGTGATCCCGAACTACGTCGATTCCGAAGAGATCGTCAGGATGAGTTCGGACGAGCCCGAGAATTTCAAAGTCGACCCGGAATGCTTCAATCTCGTCGCCCTCGGCAGACTCTGCCGCCAGAAGGGCTTTGATATCCTCATAAAAGCCTTCGCCGAGGCTTACGCCGAAAGAAAAGACCTGAGGCTCTATATCATCGGCGACGGCGAAGACAGAGGCGATCTCGAAGAGCTCGCCGGCAGGCTGCGCTTAAAAGACAAAGTCTTTCTCGTGGGGAACAGGAAAAATCCCTTCTCCTGCATGGCGCGCTGCGACGCTTTCGTCTCCTCCTCGCGCTACGAGGGCCAGGGGCTCAACATCCTCGAGGCAAAAGTTCTCGGGCTTCCCCTGATAATCACCTCAAATCTCGAAAAATACACTTCCTGCGGCGTCAGAGGGACCGACGATCTCGCCGGCGCTCTGAAGGCCGCCGTGAAAAAGAACAGGTCCCCGGACCTTTTGGAGGAATACGACCGGCGCGTTCTCGGCGCCTTTGACAGTCTTGCCGGGATCGGGTGCGATCCCGCCTGAAAAACAACGGATAGGAAATGGAAAAGATCAAAAACAAACTCGTTTCGGCGGCTCCCCGCGCGCTGTTCTGGCTGTTCGTGATACAGCCCGTTCTCGACGTCGCAAGCTACTGGGCGAACAAATTATCACTGACTTCTGTAACGACGGCTTTAAGATTTCTGATGTTCGCCGCGGTCGTGATCTTCTCGTTTGCCGTGTCGAAAAAGAAAAAGCGCTGTCTGGCGCTCTATGCGACTATCGCCGTTTTCTTCGCCCTCCATGCGCTCGCCTGCTTTATTCAGGGCGGATATATCTTCTTCTCGGACGCCGCGAACTTTCTGAGGATCGCGCAGTTCCCCGTCTTCACCATCTGCTTCATCGACGTCTTCGCCGCCTCTCCCGAGGCGAGAAAAAAGATCCCCAAAGCGTTCTTTTTCATCCTGATCGTGATAATCTGCGTGGTCGCCCTGTCATTTGTCGCCGGGATGCCCGAGTTCACCTACTCCGAGACCTTTGATGACGGATCCAAGGATTACTACGGCTTCCGCGGCTGGTTCGAGGTCGCAAACGCGCAGAGCTCGATCGTCGTGCTCTTGGTGCCTCTCACCCTCTTTTTCGCATACGAAAAGAAAAACGAGATCGTTTTCACGATCGTCGCCGGATATGCTCTGGCAAACCTCTACTTCTACGGCACCCGCTTCACCTACTATTCGATCTTCATCATCTGCGCGGGATTTGCGATCACCCTCGCCATAAACCGCCAGAAGCGGATCGCGGTCTACGTCGTTCTCGTTCTCGCCGCCGCCGCGGCATTCGTCGGGCTGAAAAGCTCTTTTATGTATCTGCATCAGAACAACTACCGCTCGATCATGTCCGAGCGGCAGGAAAGCACCGAAAACGAGCTCGAGAGGATCTCGAATAAATACAACGTCGAGATCGATCCCACGATCATTTTCGGCGAAGACGTTCCGGACGAGACCATTCCCCTCACGACCGGCGAGACCGTCCCGGACGAACGCCTACGGGAAGCGGCCAACGAAGTGCGCACCCTCTACACCGACCTCTACGAGAGATACTGCGGGGATATGGTCGAAAAATTCGGCATCAACCGCGTGGCGCGCATCTACAACACCACAAACGACCCCTTCGTGCTCTCTGATATGAGGCTGAAAAAAATCAACTTCGCGCGGCTTTCCTGGGAGGATTCCGGTTTGATGTGCAAGCTGTTCGGCTTCCAGTACGCCACGCTCGTCACCGACAAGACGGTCTACGATCTCGAGAACGACTTTGCCGGCACCTTCTACTTCGTCGGCTGGCTCGGCATCATCCCCTATATACTTTTCATCGTCTACTATCCGGTCCGCGCGGCCGTCTGTTTCATCCGCAACCGCAAAAAGTCCTCGATAGAACTGCTCGCCGCGCTGATGACGCTGGTTCTGATCATCCTCGCCGCGCAGTTTTCGGGAAACGTCCTGCGCAGACCGAACGTCTCGATCTATCTGTCCGTGATCCTCGCCTGCATCCACTCGATGACCGGCAGGATCTTCGCGGCCCCGGGCCGCGCCGAGGAAAAGCCCGATGAAGCTGAGCATAATAATCCCGGTCTATAACGTCGAAGACTATATAAAAGAGTGTCTCGATTCCGTCCTCTCTCAGAAGGGCGATTTTGAGGTGATCGCGGTCGACGACGGCTCTAAGGACAAAAGCGCCGACCTCTGCCGCCGGATCGCGGGATCCGATCCGCGCCTGAGGGTGATCTCTCAGGAGAACCGCGGAGCCGGAGGCGCGAGGAACACCGGGATCAGGCAGGCGTCGGGCGAGTGGCTGATGTTCGTCGACGCCGACGACACTCTCGCGCCGGGCGCCGTTGAAAGGGTAGAGTCTCTTCTCGAAAAGGATCCCGATATGGTGATCTTCAGAATGGGCTACACCGACGGCGACGGGAACCCCGTCGCGAGGACCGACGACTGGAGAGGCGAGTTTGAAGCCGAAAGCTTCTACGACAGAAAAGATCTTCTGCTCTCGACCCCCAACCCCTGCGACAAGGTCATAAGAAGAAGTCTGTTCACGGACAACGGCGTTTATTTCCCGGAAAAGGTCTGGCTCGAAGACCTGAGAGCGATCCCGAAGCTCATCTCCCTCTGCAAAAAAGTGATCTCTGTCGGCGACGTTTTATATTTCTACCGCGAGCGCGGCGGATCGACGATGAACGACTCCGACGCCGCCAAGAACTCCCTTGCGATCGACGCCTTCGACGACATCCTCGGCTGGTTTGAAAGCCGAAAAACCTTTGAAGCGCTGAAAGACGAGCTTGAAATGCTCGCCGTCAGGCACCTGCTTCTCGCGGCGACGGTGCGCGTTCTGCGCGCCGACCCTTCCTCCCCTCTTCCCGATAAATTCGTTTCATATATGAACTCTCACTTCCCGGATTTCAGGTCCAACCGCTATCTTGGAGAGCTTTCGCGCTCGAAGCGGCTGGCGTTCAGGCTGGCGGCGGGAAGACGCTTCGGGATCCTCGGAGCGCTGTTCAGACTGAAGGACCGCCTCAGATGACGCCCGAAAAAAACCGATCCTGTGATCCGTCAAACGAAAAGGAGCCCCCGATGTTCAGTATTATCGTGCCTGTCTATAACGTTGAGACCTACGTCGACACCTGTTTTGCCTCCCTTCTGATCCAGCAGGGCGATTTCGAGATCATCGCCGTCGACGACGGTTCCCTTGACTCGAGCGGAGCGATCTGCGACAGATACGCCGCGGAATATCCCGACAAAGTCAGGGTGATCCATCAGAAGAACCGCGGACTCGGCGGCGCAAGGAACACCGGGATCAACGCGGCAAACGGAGACTGGCTGCTGTTCGTCGACAGCGACGACCGCCTCTGCCGCGGCGCGGTCGAAAAGCTCGAGGCCGCGATCAAAAAATACTCCGCGGATATCGTCATCTTCGATCTGAAGAGCGTCGACGTCTGGGGCAACACGATCTCGGTGCAGCCGGAAGAGCTCCCCGCCGGAAAGGTGTTCAGCCTCGCGGAGCAGAAGGACTGCCTGCTCACAAAGCCCAGCGCCTGCGTCAAGGCGTTCAGAAGAGAGCTCTTCGACGGCATAAGGTTCCCCGAGAAAAAATGGTTCGAGGACCTCGCGACGACTCCGAAGCTCATTACACGCGCAAAGAAAATAGTCTACATAGACGAAGTCCTCTACGACTATCTCATCCGCGAGGGCTCGATCACGAACAATTCGGAAGTCTCCAGAAACGCCGAGATCATGGAAGCGATGGATTCGCTCATCGCCTTCTTCAAGGAAAACTCGCTCTACGATCTCTACCGCGACGAGCTCGAAATGCTCGCGACCGACAACATCTACGTCTACGCGATCGCCCGCGTGATGAAGACCGATCCCGATTCCCGTCTTCCCGCCGTCTTCAAAAAATACGTCGAGGACAGATTCCCCCACCCGGAGAAAAATCCCTATCTTTCCCGCCTGACAAAATCGCGCCGTCTGGCGTTCAGGCTGATCCGCGCGGGGAGGCTTTCGGTCCTGAAAAAGATCTTCGCTTTGAAAAACCTCGGAAAAGCAAGAAAGCCGAAAGAGGTCTACTGATCTTTCACCGAAACTCAAATTATTTAAAAAAACGAAACGAGAACTTATGCTCCGAAATCTTTTGTCCCTGCCCAAAAGGCTGTGGGAAGCGCTTCTGTGGGAGCTTTTCAGGCCCCTCGGCGTGAAGAAGAACAAGGTCGTGCTCCAGAGCTATTACGGGCGCGGACTCAGCGATTCGCCCGGAGCGATCGCCGAAGAGCTCCTGAAAAGAGGCGGCTTCGAGCTTTACTGGGTCGTGAACGGCGACGCGGCGAAAAAGACTCTTCCCGAGGGGATAAAGCCCGTCAAGTACCGCAGCTCGGCCTTCGTCTACCACATGTCGACCTCGGGCTTCTGGATCGACAACGCCCGCAAGACCGTCAGAAAGAGAAAAAAGCCGTCTCAGATCTACATCCAGACCTGGCACGGCTTCGCCCTCAAGCGCATCGAGAAGGACGCCGAGGCGTCCCTCGACGCCGGATACGTCCGGGCGGCAAAGGCGGACGGCGCGATCTGCGATCTGATGATCTCCGACAGCGCCCACATGACAAGCGTCTATAAGAACAGCTTCTGGTTCTCGGGAGAGATCCTCGGGATCGGTCTGCCGAGAAACGACTTTCTGGTCAGGGCGGGCGAAAAAGAAAAAAGCGAGATCAAGCGCTCTCTCGGCTTCGGAGACGGCGACCGCCTCGCGCTCTACGCGCCGACCTTCCGCTCCGACGGCTCCCTCGACTGCTATCAGCTCGATTACGCGGCGCTTCGCCGTTCTCTCGGCGCGCGTTTCGGCGGCGAGTGGACGGTCCTGGTGAAGCTGCACTCAAACCTCGAGAAATACGCCGACAGCCTCAGGCTTTCGGATGAGGGCGTGAAAAACCTCTCCCACTACCCCGACATCCAGAAACTCTACGTTGCAAGCGACGTTCTTATCACAGACTATTCCTCGGTGATGTTCGACTTCATGCTGACGTCCCGTCCGTGCTTTCTTTTCGCCTCGGACGTCGAGGAATATATGAAGGACAGAAATTTCTATTTTGCTCTTGAAGAACTCCCCTTCGAGCTCTGCCGCGACGTCTCCTCGCTCTGCCGGGCGGTGGAAGGCTTCGACGAAGAAGCGTATCTGAAACGGCTCGGCGCCTTCAGGGAGCGCTGCGGGATCGTCGCGGACGGCGAAGCATCGAAAAAAACTGTGGATTGGATGGAAAAAAAGCTGAATGATGAACGGTAGTTTCCCCGGCCCCGGAGGGCCCGGGCCGCGCCGGCAGACGCCTTCCGCGGACGGAGCGGGACACGGAGCCCCGCGAGGAAAAGCTCTGCCCGACAACGTGAAGGCGCTTTTGGCGTCAAAGGGCGTGGACGTCGAAAAAATAAAGCGCTTTATCTGTTCGGACCGCGGCAGGAACGACGAGCCGTGCGACTGCTATTTTGTTCTGACTGACGAGGAAGCGGTCATTCTGAGCGTCCGTGAGGAGCTGAAGGAAGCTCCCCACGGCGTTTTGTTCCGCCTTCTCCCGCGCCGCCGCTCGGAGCCGGTGCTGACCCAGGACGACTGGGCGTGGTTCGGCAAGGACGAACTGAAGAAGTTTTTCACCGAAGACAGCGTCAACGGCGGCAGGTTCTGCGCCGAAAAGTCCGACGGCGGGGCGGAGTGCCTGTTCTGTTACACGATGGCAAAAAAGAACGAAGCGCAGGATCTCTGTCACGAGCTTTCCGCTCCCGACGGAATGAAAAAAAGGCCCCTGAAAAAGCCGGGAGACGACGAAGAACTCTTCTGCCCCAAGTGCCGGATGAAATACCCCGACCCCGAGACAAAACAGTGTCCGCGCTGTATGCCCCGGACGCGCCTCTTCAAAAGGCTTCTCCCCTTCTTCAAAAAATACCGCGTCGGGATCGCCGTGACGGTGATCTTCATCGCGCTCGGCATAGGCATAGGGCTGATAGTCCCCTATCTCTCGAACCGCGTGCTCTACGACCGCGTGCTCGAGCCGACGGGCGATCTCTACGGGATGATCGGACCGCTCGTCCTCGCCATAATGCTGGCGGGGATCATCGCGGCGGTCTTCGACCACATAAACAGCGTCGTCAGCTCAAAGATAAGCGCGAGGGTCGTTTACGACCTGAAAAAAACGATCTTTGAAAACCTACAGCGGCTCTCGATGAGCTTCTTCTCCGGCAGACAGACCGGCTCGCTGATGACGCAGGTCAACGGCGACGCGGAAACGCTCTACTGGTTCTTCTGCGACGGAGTGCCGTATCTCATCACAAACCTCATAAAGCTTTTGGCGGTCTTCTTCGTGATGCTCTCCATCGACTGGCGTCTGACGGCGCTCGTCTTCGTGCCGATGCCGCTTCTGGCGATACTGTACCGGCTCATCATGAAGAGCTTTTCGCGCCTGCACTCCAAGAGCTTCGCCAGATCCCGCCGCTTCAATTCCGCGGTCTCCGACGTGCTCACGGGCTTCAGGGTCGTCAAGGCGTTCAGCCGTGAGGACGCGGAGATCGAGCGCTTTGACAACGAGAGCCGCAGTTATTCCGAGGCCAACCTCGCGGTCGCCCTGCGCTCGAACACCGTCTTCCCGCTCATCAATCTTTCCATTTCCTTCGCGACGCTCGTGATATGGGCGGTCGGCGGCTGGCTCGTCGTGCAGAACTCGGTCTCGCTCGGTCAGAGCGGCATCACCTACGCTTCTCTGATGCTCTTTCTTTCGATAATTTCCTACGTTTCGGGACCTATCACGTTCCTGGGCGAGTTTTCCGGTCAGCTCGCGCGCGCGGTCAACTCCATGCGCAGGCTCTTCGAAGTCATGGACACCGTTCCCGAAGTTAAAGAAAAACAGGACCCCGTCGTCAGAAACGCCCTCGACGGCGACATAGTGTTCGACCACGTCGGCTTCTCCTACGAGCCCGGAAGAAAAGTGCTCGAGGACGTGTGCTTCGAGGTCAAAAAGGGACAGACCCTCGGGATAGTCGGTCACACAGGCGCCGGAAAGAGCACTCTCGCAAACCTCATGACCCGCCTTTACGATCCGACCGAGGGAAGGATCACTCTCGACGGCGAGGATCTGAAAAACTACTCTCTCGACACCCTCCATTCGAGCGTCGCGATCGTCAGCCAGGAGACCTATCTCTTCCGCGGCAGCATCTTTGAGAACATCCGCTACGCCTGCCCCGAGGCGACGCGCGGCGAAGTCATCGAAGCCGCGAAAGCCGCGGGCGCTCACGATTTCATCATGAAGCTTGCCAACGGCTACAACACCGTGGTCGACAGCTCCAAGAACAACCTTTCGGGCGGCGAGAGACAGAGAGTTTCGATCGCGCGCGCGATACTTCGTTCTCCCAACATCCTCATCCTCGACGAGGCGACCGCCTCGATGGACACCCAGACCGAACGGCAGATCCAGGACTCTCTCGACCGGCTCACTCGCGGCAGGACGACGGTCATCATCGCGCACAGGCTCTCGACCCTGCGCAACGCCGACAGCCTCGTCGTGATAAAGGACGGCAAGGTCGCCGAGGCGGGCACTCACAACGAACTGATGAAGCTCGCCGGTGAGTATTACAAGCTCTATATGCTCCAGCTCGAAGCGCTGAAAGTGGTGGCGATAGGGTAGCTCCCGCTTGAAAGGCTTACGCCTTCCAAGTGGATCGATCCCGAAAAAAACGGGATTGATTCAATACGAGCGTTTTGTTTTCGTCCGAGCCAAAGCGAAGGCGAAAGCCGATATAGAGATCCCCCAATTCACGGGGTCAAGGGGACCGGTCCCCTTGCGGGTCGAGGGCAGAGCCCTCGCAAAGTCAAGAGGCGGAGCCTCTTGCGGGGGCAAGGGCGGGTCCCTTGCTGAAAAAAACAGGAGAATACGAATGGAAAAAAACCAAATGCTTTCAAAGAGCGCGCACTTCGAGCTGAGCGAGAACGGCTTTTTATATATGCTCGACGGCGGCGAGAGGACGCGGGTGACGCCGGTCCTGGCGTTCCCTCTCGAGATCACCGACGGCTACGTCGGGATATACGATCCCGAGGGCGAAGAACTGTGCATCATAGAAAAGCTCTCCGATCTTGATCCTGCCGACGCCGGGGCTCTGAAGACCGCGCTCGAACGCAGATACTACTGCCCGAAGATAAAAAAGATCCTTTCCGTTGAGAGCAAGGCGGGGATCGCGATGTGGAAGGTCGAGACCGAAGACGAAAAAGAGATCGAGTTTGCGATGCGCGACCCGTATAAGAGCATGATCCGCGTCAGCGACACGAGGTTTTTCGCCGTCGACAGGGACGGCGCGAGATATGAGATCCCCGATATAGAAGCTCTCGACAAAAAAAGCTTTTCAAAGCTGGAGATTTATCTGTGATGAAATACCCGGATCCCGGTTTTCCCGGTCTCGCCCGAGAGGCGCTCAAGCGGCGTCTGGGAAGCGACGTCCATTTTCTGATAGCTTCGACCCTCGGCGCCGACAACTCCTACGTCAACGCCTGCCTCGCGCTCGGCGACGAGGAAGTCTTCGTCTGCCGCGAGGACAAAAACGGCTCCCTGGAGATAACCGCGCTCTCGCTCGACAAGCTCAGCGAACCGAAGCTCGTCAAGGAGACCGACTGCGTTTATATCGAGGCTAAACACTCCGGCGAATTCGTTTCGCTGTGCAGATGCGAGCTCAAAGACCTGCCCGACGTCTCCCAGGCGGTCGGCTGTCTTATCGAAGTCTGCGAGCGCGGCAAAAAGCCCTCGGAAGTAAAATTCGTCCGCAAAAACGGCGTCTGCCCGAGGTGCGGCAAAGAGATCCCCAGAGGCAGTTTTTCCTGCCCCGACTGCGCCGGGACCGGCGGCGCGGCGAAGAGGCTCTGGGAGTTCGTCAAGCCTCACAGACTGATGCTCGCCCTCTCGATCGCGCTGTTTTTTGCCACGACCGGGATAAACCTTATCGTGCCCAATCTCAACCGCGAACTCATCGACTCCCATATCAAGTCCTCCGATCCCGCCTCCGTGACCTTTCTCGGGCTGGCGCTGGCGGTCGGCGGCATCGCTCTCGCCAATGCGGCGGCGGTCGCTATCGGCATAATGCGAAACAACATCCTCTCCCGCGTCAGCACGAAGACCGTGCTCTCGATCCGGCAGGTGTTATATACGCATCTGCAGAGGATGAGCGTTTCCGGGATCGGCAAATACAGCACGGGAGAACTGCTCGCTCGTCTGTCGGGAGACACCGACCAGATCTCAAACTTTCTCACCGGTCAGCTCCCGGCTCTCATAGAACAGCTCATGACGCTGTTTGTGGTCGGCGGGTATCTCTTCATCACCGCGCCCGCTCTCGCGGCGGCGGTCATCGCGCCGGTGCCGCTGGTGTTCGTGATCTTCCGCGTGATCTGGCGCATGACCGCGCGGCTCTACCGCCGCCAGTGGGTCGTCAACTCCGAGGCGAACACCGTCCTTCACGACATCTTCCGAGGGATCCGCGTCGTCAAGATCTTCGGCACGGAGAAAAAGGAGCTCGCCAAATATGAAACGGCGGTCCGCCGCGTCAGGGACATCTCGATAAAGAACGAGACAGTCTGGGCGAGGATCATGCCCTACGCCAACTTCATCCTCGGGATCGGCTCGTATATAGTTTTGTATTTTGTCGGAAGCCGAATCATCGGCGGCGAGATGACCGTCGGTCAGCTCACGATGTATTCGGGATTCGTGAGTATGCTCTACGCGCCGATAAGGTTCATGGCGCGCCTGCCGAGAATGATCCAGCGCACCGTCACCAGCATCTCGAAGGTGATGGACGTGATCGAGGACGAAAGCATCCTGCGCGACGAGCCCGAATCATCTCCCGAGACCATCACCGGCAACATTTCCGTAGAGAATATCAGCTTCGGCTACAGTCCCGCCCAGCCCGTCCTGAAAGACGTGAGCGTCAGCGTCGGCAGAGGCGAGATGCTCGGGATCGTCGGCAGATCGGGAGTCGGCAAGAGCACGCTGATAAACCTCATCATGCGACTCTACGACGTCGACAGCGGCAGGATCTGCGTGGACGGGCTCGACGTGCGCTCGATCCCGCAGAACACTTTGAGAAAAAACGTCGGAGTCGTGCTTCAGGAGAATTTTCTGTTCACCGGCACCATATATGATAATATAGCCTACGCCAAACCGGAGGCGTCGCCCGCGCAGGTGATCGAGGCGGCAAAGAAAGCCTCGGCGCACTCGTTCATCATGAAGCTCCCCGACGGCTACAACAGCATGGTCGGCGAGAGCGGCTGCACCCTCTCCGGCGGCGAACGTCAGAGGATCGCCATAGCCCGCGCTATCCTGCACGACCCGAAGATATTGATACTCGACGAGGCGACGTCCTCTCTTGACACCGAGACAGAAAAGGAGATCCAGGACGCGCTCGCGAATCTCATCAAGGACCGCACTACCGTCGCGATCGCGCACAGGCTCTCGACGCTGCGCAACGCGACGAAGCTTCTGGTGCTCGACAAGGGAACGGCGGCGGAGCTCGGCACCCACGAGGAGCTGATGAAAAAGCGCGGGATCTACTACGGTCTTGTGATGGCTCAGAGGCAGATGAACAAGGTTCGGGAGCAAGAGCCCTCCTGAATCCCAAGGAGGCGCGAAAGATAAATAATAAATTTATAATTCTCGCGGCGGCGCTGTTTGCACTCGCCGTCCTGCTCGGCGGATGCGCTCCGGCTCCGGAAACCTTCAAATCTTCGCCGGAGACCGAAAAAAAAGAAAGCCCGTCTTCTGAGACGGGAGACTTTTTCAAGGGGATCTGGATAAGCCAGTTCGATCTCGAAGAACTGTTCAGAGACGGCGGCTCGCAGAGGAGCGAAGAGGATTTCACCCTGCTTTTTGAAAAGATGCTCTCAAACTGTAAAGAATGGGGCTTCGGCGACGTTTTTATGCAGGTGCATCCCTATGGCGACAGCTTCTGCTTTTCATCATATTTCCCATGGTCGGAATTTGTCACGGGCTCATACGGCTCTTCGAGCGCATACGATCCGCTCCTTATCGCATCCGGACTCTGCGAAAAAATGGATCTCAGGCTCCACGCCTGGATAAATCCGCTCAGGCTCGTCGAGACGGAAAAGATGCTTTCGGCATATCCCTCCGGTCCGATAGCGCGCTGGTTCAAGCGCGGCGGAGGGCAGGTCGCCGAATACGGCGGCAGATGCTATCTCGTGCCCGCCTTCGGGGAGGTCAGAGCGCTCGTCTGCCTCGCCGCAAGGGAGATCTGCGAGAAATATAAAGTCGCCGGAGTGCATATCGACGATTACTTCTACCCCACGGACAGCCCCGATTTCGACGCGGCCGCATACGAGCGCTTCGGCGCCGGGAAAGACCTCTCTCAGTTCAGGACGGACAGCGTCTCCGATCTTGTGAGAGAGCTTTTCACGACGGTGAAATCCGTCAACAGAGAGCTTCTTTTCGGCGTCAGTCCCGCGGGGAACCCCGATTACGCACGCAAAAACACCTTCGCGGACGTCGACCGCTGGTGCGGCGAGCCGGGCTTCGCGGACTACATCGTGCCGCAGATCTATTTCGGCTTCGAGCACGGCGTATGTCCCTTCGACAGGACCGCCGATCTCTGGCTGGAAATGAAAACGAACCCGCGCCTTGAGATCTACGCCGGGCTCACCCTCACTAAAGCCGGCATCCCCGACGACAAATACGCGCTCTCCGGCTCCGCGGAGTGGTCAGAGCACGACGACATCCTCCTTCGCAGTCTTGAATACGCACGTCGCGCGGGATACGGCGGGGTCTGCGTTTTCAGCTATTCCTATATCGCCGATCCTCTCAGCGGCGAAATGCGAAGTTCCTCCGCCGCCGAAGCAAAAAACCTGCTCTCGGGGCTCAAAGAAATACCGTAGACAAAACTGAAAGCGCGGCGTCAGTGACGCCGCGTTCAGTTTCGGTCTTGTTTTAAAACTCTATCAGCAGCACCGTGTCCGGGGCGATCGAGCCGTCGAACGGAGCTTCTTCGAGCTTTCTCGCGCCGTCTATCGCGCGGCAGGAAAGGATCTTTTTATCAAGCGCGATCTGTTTTGTTTCGTCGGTCGGATTGGCGATCAGCACGAGCGTTCTCTTCCCGTCGGTCGCCGCGTCAGCCCAGACGCCCTCGGGAACGCCCGCGACGTCTAAGCGGTTTTTCAGCTGATAAAGCTCGTTGAAAGCGATAAAAACGTAGTAGCTGACAAGCGGCTTGTAGCTCAGCGGATCAAAGAGGCTCCCGAAGCGGCTCCTATCGACACGGGCGTCGTAGAACATCGCGCTGTCGACGGGGCTCAGATCGAAAGAGATGATCGAGGCGGCGGTGAGAGCGGCGTGCTTGGGCTGTCCGCGCAGGCGCGAGGAGCGGTTCCACTCGTTGCATATACTTTCAGTCTTTTCAAAACCCGCCTCGTCGAGCCTTTTACGGGCGTAACGGGCGTAGACGGCGTTGTTTTCCGGGCTGTCGTAGGAATGCCAGGAGAAGAAGTCGAGCGGAGAACCGTGAGAGACGATATAGTCAAGAAAACCGTCGAAGAACTCGATGAAGTATTCGAATCTCGGCGAGCTGTTCGCCTCGCTTATGAAGCTCTTTTTCAGATCGTAGAAGCCGCAGGAGGCGTAGCCGCCGATCATTATATCCGGGAATCTCTTTTTCAGATGCTTCGAGGCGACGTCGTAAAGCTCGTAAAACTGCTCCTTCGTTCCGCGCCACATATGGTTTTCGGCGATATCCGGCTCGTTGTCCGGCTCGTTCCAGATCTCCCAGTATCTGATCCCGCAGCGGAAGCCGTCAGCCCAGCCCTCGTTGTAGTGGGCGATCACTCCCTCGCAGATCCTCGCCCACTTTTCGGGGTCCTTTGGCGGAAAGATCCTGTACGCCTTTATAGCCGAAAAGTTTTCTATCGTCACCCCGAGCCGGAAAAAGGGCTCGATCCCGTTCTCGACGAGGTTTTTTATGAGTATATCGGTGAACGTGAAATCGTAGCTTTCTGGATCCTCCGGATCGGCGTCGAAATCCCTGAACAGGTTGGGGATATCGGCGAACATATTGCCGCCGAACCAGCCGCCCACGTCGTGAAGACGCGAAAACGGCACTCCGGCGTCCTTCAGATAGGAAAACATCGAGCAGTCCAGCCCCAGCATCGGCGGCTGACCAACTCCGTGAACGGGCTTCACCCTTCCGACGGGAGCGGAGGAAAACTTCAAAACGCTCATTTTAACACCTCTTTACCATTTTTATATCATCGTTCATTCCCGGAGCCCAGCTTCAGGAGCAGGACGGAGTACGGCCCGATCCTTCCGTTGAAGGGCGCCTCTTCGAGCCTCTTCTCCCCGTCGATCACGCGGCAGGACAGGACGGTCCCGGGAACGGCAAGTTCTTTTTCTTTGTCGTCCGTGTTCGCGGCGAGAAGAAGTCTGCTTTCGCCGTCTGTCGCAGCGTCCGCCCAGACTCCGTCCGGCGTTCCCGTGACCCCGAGCCGCCGCTTCAGCTTATAGAGCTCGTTGAAGGCGACGAAGACCCAGTAGCTGACCAGAGGCTTCAGGCTCAGAGGATCGAACAGGGATCCGTATTTTGAAACGCCGACCCGCGCGTCGTAGAACATCGCTCCGTCGACCGGACTCGTATCGAAAGCGATCATCGAGGCGGCACTCAGCGCGGCGTGACGCTGCTGTCCGCGATACCTCGAGAACCTGTTCCACTCGTCGCAGAAGCTCAGAGTTTCCCGAAAACCGGCTTCGTCGAGCCGTTTGCGGGCGTATGAAGCGTAAAGCGCCATGCGGTCCGGATCGTCGTAGCCGTGCCAGGAAAAGAAATCAAAGGGCGAGCCGCGGGCTCTGATATACTCCAGGAATCCGTCGAAGAATTCAAGATGATAAGCTTTCTGAGTGGTGCCGATCGCCTCCGCGTCGCCCGGGAGAGCCGCCGCGTAGAAGCCGCAGCTCCCGTAGCCGCCGATCATTATATCCGGGAATCTCTTTTTCAGATGCTTCGAGGCGACGTCGTAAAGCTCGTAAAACTGCTCCTTCGTTCCGCGCCACATACAGTTGTCCCTCTCATCCGGCGCGAAATCCGGCTCGTTCCAGATCTCCCAGTATCTGATCCCGCAGCGGAAGCCGTCCGCCCAGCCCTCGTTGTAGTGTGCGATCACGCCCTCGCAGATCCTCGCCCACTTTTCGGGATCCTTGGGCGGGAAGATCCTGTAAGCCTTGATCTCGGCGAAGTTTTCTATCGTCACTCCGAGACGGAAAAAGGGCTCGACCCCGTTCTCGACGAGGTTTTTTATGAGTATATCGGTGAAAGTGAAATCATAGCTTTCCGGATCCTCCGGGTCGGCGTCGAAATCCCTGAACAGATTCGGGATATCGGCGAACATGTTCCCGCCGAACCAGCCGCCCACGTCGTGCAGGCGCGAGAACGGCACTCCCGCGTCCTTCAGATAGGAAAACATCGAGCAGTCCAGCCCCAGCATCGGCGGCTGTCCCACTCCGTGAACGGGCTTGACCTGCCCGACAGGGGAAACCGAAACGGAAATCGCGCTCATAATTATCGCCACATTTTTATATTATTCTTTACGCCCATTCTATCACACAGTCCCGTTTATGTCAATCAAAACCGCGCCTGAAACCGATATGAAAAACTAAAAAGCGGCGATTTGCGGACGGTGGAAAGCCTTTCCGGCGCTTTTCGGCGCTTTGGGGTTGAAAAAGGGCGAAAAATGTGGTAAAATGGACAAAATCGGTCGGGACGACGCGTTTGGACCGTTCAGACCGAAAAAAAGACCGAAAGGATCGGCTTTAGGCCGCGCAATATGCTTGAAAACGTAAAACGCTTCGATATGGATAAGCCCCCGAAAAGGCAGATGCTGCGCCCGATAATGTGGGCGTTGTCTTTTCCCGGACTGATAAGCCACAGAAACAAGCTGACAAAGATCGGGATGGAAGGCGTCAAGCCTCCGTATCTTCTGCTGTGCAACCACAACGCATTCATGGATATGAAGGCGGCGGTCAAGGCGACCTTCCCGCACCGCACGAACTTCGTCGTCGCGATAGACGGCTTCATCAGCAGGGAATGGCTTTTAAGACGCATCGGCTGTATCTGCAAGAGAAAGTTCACCAACGATCTCGGGCTTCTGTGGAAACTGAGAAAGGTCGCCGAAAACGGGGACATCCCCGTGATCTACCCCGAGGCGAGATATTCCCTCTGCGGAACGACCGCCGTTCTGCCCGACGGGATCGGCAGGCTCGTGAGGTTTCTGAAGCTCCCGGTCGTGACTCTTATATGCCACGGTCATCACGTCAACTCCCCGTTCTTCAACCTGCCCGATCACAAGGTCAAGGGCACGACGGCGACGATGAAGCTGCTCATCACCGCCGAGGAGGCGAAAACGCTCTCCCACGAAGAACTGAAAGCCCGCATAGAAAAAGATTTCGTCTACGACGACTACCGCTGGCAGGAGGAGAAGGGTGTCCGCATCACCTATCCCAAGCGCGCCGAGGGCCTGCACAAGGTGTTGTATCAGTGCCCCGCGTGCCGCACCGAGTACCGCATGACCTCCTCCGGCACGACGCTGAAATGCGAGGCCTGCGGCAAGGAGTGGGAGGTCGACGAACTGAACCGCCTCAAAGCCAAAAGCGGACGGACCGAGTTCAGTCATATCCCCGACTGGTACGAGTGGGAGAGAAAAAACGTCCGCGCCGAAGTGGAGGACGAAAGCTACAGTCTGTCCTGCGCCGCGCAGGTCGACGCGCTCCCGAACGCTAAGGGATATATCGACATAGGCAGCGCGACTCTTGTCCACGATATGACCGGCACGAGGCTTTCGGGAACGGAAAGCGGCAAGCCCTACGAGATCTTTCTCCCCGCCGACACGAACTATTCCGTTCACATCGAATACGACTATCTCGGCAAGAAGGGCGACTGCGTGGATCTGAACACCCCCGACGACACGCTCTACGTCTATCCCGTCGGCAGGGACTTCTCGGTCACAAAGATCGCTCTCGCCACCGAGGAGCTCTACGCCTTCCACAGAAAGCGCCTCGCCGAGGAAAAACGCCGCCGCTCCGCCGAAAAATCCTCTCCCGCCGAAACCTGATCCCCCGGGACTGTATTTACATCATCAAAAAGGCTGCCGTATCCGGAATCGATACGGCAGCCTTTTTTATATCCGTGTTCAGTTTTCTTTATTTTTGGCGATCTTTCGCTTTATCAGCTTCACGAGCTCGACGAGCGGGATGATCGCAAGGGCGAGGGCGAAGGCGACCGCGAACTCTTTGAGGTCGATCGTCTCGAAGCTGAAGAGCTTAGCCAGCCCCGGAACGAAGATCACGGACGCGGTCAGCACGAACGCGACCGCTGCGGAACCCCATAGGAAGCCGTTGGAGGTGCCGAGAGTGAAGATCGAGCGCTTCTGCGAGCGCATATTGAAGGCCTGGAAAATTTCCGCCATACTCATCGTGAGGAACGCCATCGTCATCCCGTGCGGGCTGTCGGTAAGCTCGAATTTGCCGATCTCCATAAAGTGCCCGATGAAGTACGCCGCGAGAGTGAGGATCGCGACGAAGACTCCCTGATAGGCTATATCGCCGCCGACGCCGTCCGAGAAGATGCCCTTTTTCGGATCTCTCGGCGGTCTCTTCATCGAATCCGGCTCGCCCTTCTCCATGCCGAGCGCGAGAGCCGGGAGACTGTCGGTGATGAGGTTGATCCAGAGCATG
>JAFTEP010000314.1 GCA_017453605.1 Clostridia bacterium | reverse complement strand
GAGCGGCACTTTCTCTTCTGACTTAACAGAAAACCGAAGTATTTCTGTAATTCTTTTAAGAAAACATTCTTAATGTTTGAGAAAATCTAAAAGAACAATCGAATTATCAAAATATTCGCAACAAACTGTTTGTTAATCAGCAACTAAAGGTGCGTTATTCAAGGCTTCCCCCTGGAGGGGAAGCTGTCAGCGGAGCTGACTGATGAGGGGACACCGCTGCATATTTTTGTTGATCAACAAAGAAAAAGTGCCGTAAGAAGGCCTTCCCCCTTGGGGGAAGGTGTCTGCGGAGCAGACGGATGAGGGGTCCCCGAGACAATAACCACTCCGCTTCCCTCGTCTGAGCCAAAGCGAAGACGAAAGCCAATATAAATAATCCCCTCAATTCCCGGGGTCAAGGGGGCCGGTCCCCTTGCGGGTCGAGGGCGGAGCCCTCGCGGGATCCAAGGGCAGAGCCCTTGGCGGGTTGCATGAGGGCGGCGCCCTTTGGGCTCCGGAGGCAAAGCGCACAATACCCGCGCGGCGTGGAGACACGCGGCGCGGGTATTGTGTATAGGCGGAAAGTTACTTCTCGTTCATTTTGGTGAGCAGATCGCGGATGTCGGACAGGATCTTGTCGGTGTCTTCCTTGGGCTCCTCGGGAGGCTGAGCCGCCTTTGCGGCCTCTTCCTCCGCCTTCTTCTTCGCCTCGGATCTCTCCTTGAGCTTGTTGAAGGAACGGACGACCAAAAAGAGCACGAACGCGACGATGATGAAGTTGAGGATCGCGGCGATCAGCGCGCCGTAGTTGAGGGTCAGGGCGTCTTTCGCCTTCGTGATGACGTTCCCCGCCGCGTCGGTGACCTCCGCAACCGCCGGTCTCAGCTCGACGTTCAGCTCGCCGAAGTCGATGCCGCCGGTCAGAAGTCCGATCAGCGGATTGATGATGTCCTTGACGAGGCTGTTGACGATCGCGGTGAACGCGGCGCCGATGACGACGCCGACCGCCATGTCGATGACGTTGCCCTTCGTCGCGAATTTCTTGAATTCGCCGAAAAACTTTTTCATAGCTTTATTTCCTTTCTTTATTATTTGGTTCCTGAGGCAATTTTAGCACAAATAAAGCGTTTTGTCACGGATTTTTTGAAAATTCCGGAAGATATTTTTGTCACTTTTCTTATTTACAGCCCTTCTCCTATCACGATGAGCCTGTCGGAGTCGGAAAGTGTCAGCGCCGCGGAGTCGTCGGGTACGATGAACGGATCCTTTTCGGTCCTGATCCCCATGAGGATATATCCGAACGCGTATGCGCGGCGGCGAAGCTCTCTGAGCGTCGTTTCCTCTCCGGTGAGACCGAGATCGGCGGCGTTCACAAGATAGACCTCGGAGCCTTTTTCGTCGAGAAGGATATTGAAAAGGTGCATCCTTCTCGTGTCCTCGGTGATCTGCGCGAGCATCATCGACGAGAGATCGGAGGCGACCACGAAGTCCTCGGAGTTGTTTTCAAGGATCAGCTTGCGGTTGTTCTCGCAGCGCATTTCCGCGGTGATCGTGAAGGAGAGGGAATGTTTTTTCTTGATGTTCCTCAGGCGCATGATCCTGACCATCGTCTGTGTGTCGGCTTCCTCCGCGCCCATCCTTCTGTCCGACAGAACGACGATGTGGGAGGTATCCTTGAGCATCTCGAAAAGCTCATTTTCGGAGTCCGCCGGGCGGTAATCCGGGACGATCTCGGACGGCGAGACGAGGTTTTTGGGAACGAAGGCGGCGACTTCCTGAGCGGTCGCGCCGATGAGCCTTATGGTCTTTATGTTGTCCGGGAGCTCGCGGATGACAGTTCCTATCGCCGCGCTTATGCCGAACACCGCGACTTCGTTTATCTGTTCCGGCTCAGGCAGAGTCTTCGGCTCGGGAAGGTCTGTCCCGTCGAGATCCTTCAGCTTCAGATCATCCTTTTCCTTTTCGAAGACCACCAGAAGATCGTCCTTTTCGACGAGCGTCTCCGGCGGAGGATTCAAAAGGACGTCCTCGCCGCGGCAGATGCCGACGACCGCGCCCTTCTCGGCGCAGACCACGGTCTTTCCGAACCGGACTCCGGCGGCTTCGGGCCTTTTCTCGAAGTAGAACTCGAAGTTCTCGAAGTCGATCATGTCCAGAAACGCCTCGAAGATGCCCGGCTGAGTCGCGGCGTGCGCTGCGATCCTCGCCGCAAGGTCGCCGGAGCGGAGCATGAAGGCGTTCTTTTCTCTCAGAAGCTCGGCGGGGAAGACGTTGGAGTCGGTGTCGACCGCCGCCGCGATATTAACCCTCTTCTTCTCGCCCTTGAGGATAGAGTCGACGGCTAAAAGCGTCTTGACGGTCCTTCCTCTGTCGCGTGTGTTTATCACGACGGTGGAGCTCTGCGCGAGCGAACAGCATTTTAAGGCCGCCGCGCTCTCGGTCTCGGCCTTTATCGCGATCAGGCGGATGTTTTTGGGCACCTTCACGTTAGAGCGGATCGCCGATTCGAGCGCCTGGCGCTCCATGTTCTCCGCGACGACGATCGTGCGCTTTCTGCCCGCCGCCGCCTGGATCATCTGAGAGATCAGCGCGTATTCGCCGAGCCTGAAGCCGAGGATGACGGTGTGCGAGTCCTCGATGACTTCGGGGTTCTCGTTCTGGAGCGCGAGGACCTTGGTGCGCATCGAGGTCGAGAAGATACCGACGAGCAGGCTCGAGAAGATGAGGCTCGTCAGACCGAGCAGAGTATACAGGAAGATCTTTAAAAGCTGGAGGGGAAGAGAGAGTTCTTCGCCGGTGCTCGAGGACGGGAAGCCCGACCACAGACCGGATCTGAGGTTGTCCCAGAAGACCGCGATCCCGGTCTTGCCTTCGTCGTGAAGTCCGAAAATGAGCACGAGCGCCGTCACGATGACGACTGTCGAAAGGACGACCCACAGAAGGTATTTCACCATTCCGGAGGTGCCTTTTGCCATGCTCCTGTCGAGCAGGTAGCGCAGACGTTTTTTCAGCGGGATCTTTTTCATTGTCTTATCTCCTTGGAAAAAGTTTGGGTTTCTTCAGAGGGGATACAAGTTGATTTTAGCATAAAAAAACTCTTTTGTCACCTTTTTTTGAAAAATTTGAGGATATTTTTCTTATTGCGTCGGTTTTGCTTTACTTTTCGGCTCCGGTTTGCTAAAATATATATATAAATGAGGCCTGCAAAGAGAGGCTTTTCAAAAACAAAAAAACGATCCGAAGGAGAAAAAATAAATGACAGATCTTAGACTTGAATATCCCCGCCCGAATCTTGTGAGAGACGACTGGCTCTGCCTCAACGGCGAGTGGGATTTTGAGATCGACAACGCCGCCAGCGGCGAGGCGAGAGAGTTTTTTGACCGCGACTCTTTGGACGCGAAGATCACGGTCCCCTACTGCCCCGAAAGCTCTCTGAGCGGCGTCGGCAACAGGGACTACATGAGATGCGTGTGGTATAAAAAAGATTTTTCGGTCCCCGAAACCTGGCGCGGCAGGAGAGTGATCCTGCATATCGGCGCGGTCGACTGGCACGCGAAGCTGTGGGTCAACGGGGTCTACGCCGCCTCGCACCGCGGAGGCTACGTCCCGTTCGACGCCGATATAACCGATCTTCTTGGCGAGGGCGCAAACCGCGTGACCGTCGCCGCGTACGACGACGTCCGCGATCCCGCTCAGCCTGCCGGAAAGCAGTCGAAAAAGTTTTCGAGCTCCGGCTGTCACTACACCCGCACCACGGGCATCTGGCAGAGCGTCTGGCTCGAGCCGGTCGACGCGGCGCATATAGTGAATTTCAGGGTCTATCCCGATATATCCTCTCCCTCCGTCAGCGTTCAGGTGAAACTGAGCCCCGCCGCTATAGGGCAAAAGGTGAAAATAGAGACGTCTTTTGACGTAAGAGAGACAGGGTCCGCCGAAGCCGAAGCCGCGTCGACCTCCGTCACGCTTTCCGTGCCGCTG
>JAFTEP010000313.1 GCA_017453605.1 Clostridia bacterium | reverse complement strand
GGTCATGACAGTATTTGTACGCCGCCGCCGTTCAGACGGCGTGACGGAGCCGTACGGCGGTCAGGTGTGGGAGATCAGCCGCCGAGCGGCGAAGGAGGGGAAAGAGTAAGCAGCCGGAAAAACGAAAAAACAAAAATCATGTAGGCGAAACGCCCACATGATTTTTTTGTTTTTGATATAATGCGGGCGAAATGAGATCAAAAGCTGTGGTCATCAGCTTTGAAAAAAACCTCCCCTCAGTCGCTACGCGACAGCTCACCTTCCCGCATGCGGGGGAAGGAGCTCTTCACGGGAGGAAGCCGGGAGGAATTATGCCGCGGAAGAATGTTGTGAGACCGGACGACGCCGGGAAACTGACGCATGACGAGGCGTGGTGGCTGGACGTCATGCTCGAATACGTGGCAAAAAATACATCCCTCGCCGAGCTGGCGCGTGCGCGTAAAGTAAGCTATTCGACTTTAGTCAAAAGAGCGAAGCGCGAAAACTGGGAAGCAGAACGGGCAAGGTATAGGCAAATGGTGGTCAGAAAGGCTACCAACCGTCTATCGTCCGAGCATGTACGCCATTACAGGGCTTTGCTGTCTGCAAACGACAGGCTTGCAAGGAGCCTCGAGACCTCGCTGAAGAACGGTGAGGAGTACATATACAACGCCGGGACCAAGGACGAGGTGACCGGAAAGCAGATCAACGTCGCATTTCTTTCAAACGTTTCGGCGCTGATCGACAAGACGCGTGAAGTCGCCGACGGTCTGCTCGGGATCATGACCGTACAGGAAGCTGAAGAAAGCGAGCTTGAGAGGGCAAAGATCGACGCCGGCATTTCGGCTGTCTCGGACGGAGGCGGGGTGATCGTCCTGCCGCCGATCGCGGGCGAGGAATTTGTTGAAGAAGAGTGACGGAGTTTAATGTTCAAAGAGATCCTTCGCTGCGCTCAGGATGACAGGGGGAAACGGATCGCCGCGGGCTGCGCCCTCGCAATGACAGGAACGAAATGAAAAACATCGTATGGAAGCCGCAGGAGAAGCAGCGGATATTTCTTTCGCGGCCGGAATATGAGGTGCTTTACGGAGGAGCCGCCGGCGGCGGTAAATCGGACGCGGCGATCATGCTTCCGCTGCAGCAGATCCATATACCGTGGTTCAAGGCGGTGATCATCCGTAAGACCTATCCTCAGCTCTCGGAGCTGATGGACAAGGCGGACAACTATTACAAGCGCGCTTTTCCGCGCGCGAAATATAATCAGCAAAAGCACCGCTGGACCTTTCCTTCGGGCGCCACGGTCGATTTCGGGTCGATGCACAACCGCGGCGCACGTGAGAACTTCCGGGGCAAACAGTACGATCTTGTCATTTTCGACGAGCTGACACACTTCACCTGGGACGAATACAGCTTTATGTTTTCCCGTAACCGCCCGTCAGGTCCCGGGACGTTCGTCTGTATGCGGTCGACGACCAACCCCGGAGGGATAGGCCACGCCTGGGTCAAGGACCGGTTTATTACCGCGGCGCCGCCGATGACTCCGGTCGAGGAGATCGTCCGGGTACCCGACGCAGAAGGAAACCTTCAGGAGCTTCGCAGAAAGCGGATATTTGTGCCGGCGAGGGTGTTCGACAATCAGGCGCTTCTCCGGAACGATCCGATGTACGTGGCTAATCTCGGCATGCTGGGAGAGATGGAACGCAAGGCCCAGCTTGAAGGAAGCTGGGACAGCTTCTCCGGCCAGGTCTTCACCGAATGGATCAACGATCCCAACCAATACCTCGACGGGCGGTGGACGCACGTTATCGAGCCTTACACGATACCGAAGTGGTGGAAGATCTACCGCGGATTCGACTGGGGCTTCGCAAAACCTTTCGCGGTCGGGTGGTTCGCCATCGACCCCGACGGACGGATGATCATGGTGAGAGAGTATTACGGCTGCACCGGTACCCCGAACGAGGGCTTGAAGATCGAATCTCACCAGGTGGCCGCTAAGATCCGCGAGATCGAGGCGACCGATCCGAACATTGCCGGACACGACGTTTTCGGCGTTGCGGATCCTACTATTTTCGACAGATCGACGGGGCCTTCGGTCGCCGATTCTATGGCGGCCTCGCCCAATTACGTTTCGTGGTCTCCCGGCGATCATAAGAGGATCCCCGGAAAGATGCAGCTGCATTACAGGCTTGCGTTCAGCGAGGATGGATTTCCAATGCTTCAGGTCTTCAAGACCTGCAAGCACTTTATAAGAACCTTTCCCTCGCTGGTCTACAGCGAGAGCGACGTCGAGGACGTCGACACCCGTCAGGAGGACCACGCGTACGATATGGTCCGTTACGTCGCTATGGCCAACCCGATAGGCAGCCGCCAGAATGCGCTTGCGGCGCCGATCCCGCCGGATGATCCGCTTGACCTCTACGCCGACAAGCGGCCGAAGGCGACGTTCTACAGGGTGTAGGGAGTTTAGAAAGACCATTAGTGCGCGGGCCGACACAGAGGCCGGACCTACAGAACAAATGATAGGAGGCATTATGCCGGGTTATTTTTCAAAAAACAGAGACAAGGAACACGAAAAGCACGATCCTCTCTCATCGTTCGCTTCACGTCGGCTCCACGTCGCAGATTCGCGAGAGTTTAAGCCGTTCACGGAGACAACGCCCGCAGATATTAGCTCGGAACCCGGGACGGAGACGCGGGAGTCGGCAAAGTTGCCGATCGGACCGGACGAGATAAAAAACGCCTTTGAAACTCTCAAAAAATACAAAAGCGGAAAGACTCTCATTGACGGCAGGATCAAGGCGACCAACGAGTGGTGGCGCCTTCAGAACTGGGTCGAAAGCTCGGCACCGAAGAATCCGGAGGATCCGACGCCGTCTTCCGCGTGGCTTTTCAATATGCTTGCGAACAAACACGCGGACGCCATGGATAATTATCCGCAGCCCGACGTGCTTCCGAGGGCAAAAGACGACGTCGAGGCAGCGAATAATCTTTCGAAGGTGATCCCGGTCGTGCTCGAACAGTGCGATTTTGAAGAGGTCTACGACAGAGAGTGGTGGCGCAAACTGGTCAACGGCGCCGCAATCTACGGCGTGTTCTGGGATCCCGAGAAAGACGACGTCGCGGTGCACGGAATCGATCCGTTGGCGATATTCTGGGAGCCGGGTATCGGCGATATACAGCAGTCGCGCAACGTCTTTCTGACGCAGGAAATCTCGAACGAGGTACTTGTTGAGACCTACCCTCAGCTCGAGGGCAAGCTTGGATCCAACAGCTTCCCGACTGAGAACGTACGCGAAAGCGAACAGATCGACCATACTGACAAGACGACGGTCATCGACTGGTATTACAAGCGCCGCGGCACGCTTCATTTCTGCAAGTTCCTTGCCGATCACGGCGAGGAAGGCATACTCTTCTCCGATGAGAACGAGGCGGCTAAACCTGCGTCAAACGGACCTGAAGAAAAACAGTACGACGCCGGATTGTACGCGGACGGGGATTATCCGTTCGTCTTCGACGTCTGCTATCCGCTTGAAAACAGCCCGTTCGGGTTCGGCCCGGTCGACGTTGCAAAAGATCCACAGAAATACGTGGACAAGCTGAACAGCCTGATACTCAAAAATGCCATGCAGGGGTCACGACAGCGGTACTTTGTGCGCGCAAACTCCTCTGTTAACAAGAAACAGTTCAAAGATACGTCGAACGAGTTAATTGAAGTTGAAGGCAGCCTGGGTGAAGACGCCATCAGACCGGTCGATATCAGGCCTCTGGACGGCGTTTACACGAGCGTTCTGCAGATGAAGATCGACGAGCTGAAAGAAACGACGGGCAACCGCGATTTTTCCCAGGGCGGAACCGCCGCCGGCGTGACGTCCGGATCAGCCATCGCCGCGCTGCAGGAGGCCGGCAACAAGCTATCGAGAGATCAGAACAAGTCCGCATACCGCGCCTTCAGACGCGTGTGCTACCTCATTATCGAGCGGATCCGCCAGTTTTACACCGAGCCGCGTACCTTCCGCATTGTCGGCCCCGACGGTGGGGTCGGATTCGTCGACATGGATAACTCCGGGATCGCAGCGAAACAGATCACACCGGAGTTTGATGAGGAATTCGGAGAGCGCAAACCGATTTTCGATATCGAGATCAAGGCGCAGAAATCCTCGCCCTTCAGCCGTGAGATACAGAACCAGAGGGCGCAGGAGCTCTTCCAGATGGGCCTGCTCAACCCGCAAAACGCAGATCAGGCAGCCGTCGTTATCGGAATGATGGACTTTGAAGGCAAGGACCGCGTTCTGGAACAGATCGTCAAGAACGGCAGAATGTATCAGCAGATACAGCAGCTCATGCAGCAGAATGAGCAGCTGATGAATGCGCTGGCGGCAATCACCGGGAAGACCGATCCGGGCGTGAACGAGGCCTATATTTCCGCTCAGGATAACAAAAGGAATCCGGGGGGAAGAACTATGCCGGCGGCATCCAAGTCGGAATCGGAAGCGGCTGAACGCCTCTTTTCCGGAGGAGCGATCGCGGGCGCTAACACTTCGGCCGCGGACGCAATGCGGAAACATGTACAGAACGGGGCTGCCGTATGACAAAGATAACGTATGATGACAGCCGGGCCGGAAGATTCCGTCTGAAGGTCGACGGTCACGCGGTAAGGATCAACCCGGGGGACGACCATAACGTGATCTGCGCCTGTATATCGAGCGTGGTGTGCGGACTTCTGACCGCGATGCCCGAACATATGCTTGACGAAACGTCCGACTGCGCCGACGATAGCGTCACGATAGAGACTGACGGCGCCTATATCCGGGTCGAACCGGGATTTGCGGAGTTTGACTTAACGGTCGACGACGTAGACACCGAGTTCTTCCGCGGAGCCTTCGAGCACGCGGTACGCTCATTCGAGTGGATCGCCCGCGAGTGGCCGAGACAGGTCAGGGTCGAATATTAGGCTGGCAAGTTACCGGCAAGTTACCGGCAAGTTAATGGATTCCGCGTTGATGCGGAATCTGACGGCTTTTTTCTGTTCTTGGTCAAAGCAAATCAAGTAAAACATGGGGTGGAATTATTACTGAATCCCCTGTTCCGGCTTTAGCCGGGAGTCTACGCCTGCATTGCGGGCGGACTCAATAAAATGCGGCGCTTGCCGCTGACTCCGGGAAAGTACCGAGACCCCCAACGCGCGGGGCAAATGCGCAGGGCCGATCCGGCCGGAAAGGATAAAACATGAAACATATTGATTTTTCCGAAAGCTATGACGCTCTTGACCTCCGACTTTTCGACGGAGAGGGCGGAGGGGCCGCCGGCCGAGACGCGGGCGGAGGCACCGGTGAAGCTGCGGACGCGCAACAGACGGCGGGAGATCCTGAGGGGCTTTTGGAAAACGGCGGTACCGGAGAGGCCGGGGAGAATGAAACTCCCGAAGAAAGGTACGACCGTCTGATCGCTTCCGATCCCGAGATGAAGGCGATATACGAAAAGCGTTTCCAGCGCGAGCTCGGCCGTCGCCTCAAGGGCGCGAGAGGAATGCAGACGGAGCTTGAGGAGCTGCGCCCTATCGCCGCTCTTCTGAAAAAATCAAGAGGGATCGAGGACAACAAAGCTCTTTACCGGTCATTGCGCGAAGACGACGAGCTTTACGCCGAACGTGCCGCAAAAAACGGATATACCCCCGAAGGTCAGCGCCACGTGGACGACGTCGAAGATAAGCTCGCCAGGTTTGAAGCTGCGGAAAAAACGAGGCTTCAGAACGAGTATCTCGACGCGCTCAGACGTGAAATAGATACCGACATTCTGTCGAAGTATCCGGACGTTGACGCGGATGAGCTTATGAACAATCCCACATTTATGGATCTGATGCGTATACCTTCGATCTCTGCTCTGCACGCGTACCAGGTGCTTAACGCCGATGAGCTATTCTCTTCGGTCGCAGCCGAAGGTGTACGCGTCGGCAAACAAAAAGCTGCCGAGGCACAACGCGCGAGAAGCGCGCGCCCGGCCGAGAACGGATTGGGAGCAAGACCAACCGGACAGGTCAAGCCCTATGACGTCAGTAAATTGACCAGGGCCGAACGAGAAGAACTTGAACGCCAGGCTCTGCGTGGCGGAAAGGTCTATCTTTGACCGTGTTCGGCGCTTC
>JAFTEP010000312.1 GCA_017453605.1 Clostridia bacterium | reverse complement strand
TCATACTTTTTATAGAGCGCCTGCTTGACCGCGCAGATCCGGCAGGTCCCCTCTATATACGGGCTCTCGGTCGGGTCTATGATCCCCACGCCTGGAACGATCGACTTGAAGAAGGCGCAAAGGCGCCCATACGTGTCGGAATTGGCGATCTGAGGCTCGTCGACGAGACCCTGCATATATACGTCTTCGAGCTTTTCGTCCTCTATCATCTTTTTCACGCCCCCGAAGTAGAGCGTGAGCTGTCTCTGTCCCTCGGGAGTGTCGATATCTATATCCCTGTTCCAGAGAAGATAGTATTCCTTCTGATTCCAGGAAGCGTGTAAAAAGCGGGCGACGAAGCCTCCGAAGACCGTTCTGAACCCGTGATCAAGCGCGAGCCTGGCGTGACGGACGACCTGAGAAAAATCAAAGCCCGAGACCCTCCCGTCTTTGTCCCTGAGAGGGATCGCGGTCGGGAGCTGGAAGAAGTTGTTGCGCATATCTTTTAGGTCGTCGAGGTGCTTTTCAACAAGTAAATAGTATTCGTCGCCGAAGGGCTCGGCTCCGTGAAGCATACAGACGTTCGAGCTGAAAGTCTCGCCGGGATTTATCAGCCAGTGGTTCATCGAATACGGCGAATCCTTCGCGGAGAAGAGCTTTACGGAATGGACGGACGAAGTCACACGGACGACGCCGGATTCGCCGCCGACGGTCAGCGTGAGGGAAAAATTCTTTTCTCCCGCTGCAGCGTCCGGCGCGGCGTCGACGCGGACGAAAAACGCGAGCGCGCCGGGAATAAGCCTGCCGTCGTCGACCGGACGGACGCGGTCGAAGACTTCGAACGGGGCGCGGCGGGTGACGAAATCCTTCACGCTCTCAAAGTCTCTTGTCTCGTGGAATTTCTTCGAGCTGTTGAACTTGACGCCGACAGGGCAGAGCTGGGACACCGTGACCTTCAGCCCTTCGGGAGCCTCGACGGAGTACGAAAAGTCCTCCCCTTCGTCGGGGACGCAGAGGTCCGTGACGATCTGGAAGCAATCGTCGGAATTTCTCGCGATATCGAGTGAAATATTTAAGTTCTCTGAATCGAACGGCGCGTCGGGATAGCACCAGGTGACGCTGTCGACGGCTTTCAGTTTCATAAACAGTTCTCCTTACTCAAGCGCCGAGAGAATCGAGGGCGTCGAGAAGCTTTTTTCTTGCCGAGAGGATCTTTTCGGGATCGGAGGTGTAGGTCTGGAAATCGGTGCAGAGCGAGAGGATGAGAGAATCGGCGAGAGCCCTGTCGCGGGATCTGAGGCGGATCAGAAGCTCGGCTTCGGCGGCGCTCAGCCGGACGTTGTGCTCCCTGAGGCTCTGATAGAGTTTGCCGCCGCAAGCGTAGACGATCGCGGCGTTGCCCGCCGGGAAGTATCTGAGCTGACCTCTGAACAAAAGCGGCAGATTGGTGTCGTAGAGCGGATCCATTTTTGCTGAATAGTCCATATAGCCCCAGTGCAGAAAGCCGTTCATGCCGTAATAAATTCCCATCCAGAGCTCCAGGCGGGTCGCGGAAAGCGGCAGGTCGACGACGTGATTCATCCACTTTCCCGCAGGAAAGCCGCAGGAATAGAACCAGTAGGTGTTGCCATTGGCGATCTGAGCGTCGAATTCGCTCTTA
>JAFTEP010000311.1 GCA_017453605.1 Clostridia bacterium | reverse complement strand
GGGTCCCCGAAGCGGTAACCGCTCCGCTCCCCTCGCCGACGCCAAAAGCGGCGGCGAAAGATTTTATCAAATATCCCTCAATTCCCGGGGTCAAGGGGGCCGGCCCCCTTGCAGGGTCAAGGGACGGAGTCCCTTGCGGGGATCCAAGGGGCAGAGCCCCTTGGCGGGCTTCATGAGGGCGGCGCCCTTGCGGAGTCCGGAGGCGACGTCAACACAAACAGGAGAACAGAAATGAAGACAGCGTTTGCGGGATTCAGGCACGACCATATTTTCGTGCTGTACGATCAGATGAAAAAGCATAAGGACTTTGAGATCGCCGGCGCGTTCGAAAACGACGCCGGGTCAAGAAAAGCCGCCGGGAATAAGGGCGTCGGGGGATGGTATCCCTCGTATGAAGCGCTGCTGTCCGACAAAAGCGTCGAAGCGGTCGCGCTCGGCGGCGTCTACGGCGAGCGCGGAGAAATGGCGGTAAAGGCGCTTGAGGCGGGGAAAAACGTCATCGCCGACAAGCCGCTCTGCACTTCGCTTGCCGAGCTTGAAAAAATCGAACGGCTCGCGGCGGAAAAAAATCTCGCGGTGAGCTGTATGTTCACCCTGCGCTTTGAAACGAAGATAAACTCCGTCAAAAGCCTCATCGACGGCGGCGCGCTCGGCGATATACAGAATATATATATCGGCGGTCAGCACCCGCTCAGATACGGCAGGAGACCCGCCTGGTACTTCGACGGGAAAAGCTACGGCGGCGTGATAAACGATCTCGGCATCCACGGGGTCGACCTAGTTTATTATTTCGGGCTGAAGCCCGGGCGCGTTCTCGCGGCGAGAGAGTGGAACGCCTACGCCGACAAAGAGAAAAACTTTCTTGACAGCGCGCAGTTCATGCTCGAATGCGAGGGCGGCGCGGGCGTGATAAGCGACGTGTCCTATTCGATCCCCGACGGGGTCGAATTCGGACTGCCCTACTACTGGCAGTTCTATATCTGGGGAAAGAGCGGCGTGATCTCGTTTTCGCTCAACGAAAAAGAGACAAAATATTATATCAAGGGCGACCCGGCGCCGAGGATCCTCGCGCAAAAGGCGCCGGAAACGGACTATCTCAGCGACTTTCTCAAAGCGGTCCGCGGTGATAAAGACGCCGTCCTCACGACCGAGGACGTGCTGAGATCTTCAAAAACCGCTCTCGCGATCCGGGCGGAGGCGTTAAGATGACAAAACGTATAAAGTGCGACAATATCGTCCTCCCCGACGGGACAAAGAGAGGATACGTCTATTTTGAAGACGGCGTTATCACTTATGTCGGCGAGGAGGAAAGAATGTTCGGCGAAGAGATCGACGCGGAGGGCTTTTTTCTCCTGCCCGGCCCGATAGACGTACACACCCACGGAGCGGCGGGTCACGACTACTCGGACGGAGACGCCGCGGGCGTTCTTGCGGCGGTGAAGTTTTCCGTCCTCAACGGCGCGACCTCCGTGATGCCGACGGTCACCTCGTCGTCTTATGAAAAGACCTGTGCGGCGCTGTCGGCGATAGAAGAAGCCATGCGCGACGAAGAGTTCGGGGCGCGGATCATCGGCGCACACCTCGAGGGTCCGTATTTTTCCCCGGCTCAGTGCGGAGCGCAGGACAAAAAGTATATCACAGCCCCGCAAAAGGCCGACTACGAGAGGATCGCAGATCGCTTCGGCGGCGTCATAAAGCGCTGGGACTACGCGCCCGAACGGGACGCGGGCGGGGAGTTCTGCAGGTATCTTGTCTCTCGTGGGATCCTTCCGGCGGCGGGACACACCGACGCGAAATACAGGGATATGCTCGCCGCGAGAGAGAACGGGTGCCGGCTTATAACGCATCTTTATTCCTGCACCTCTTCAATTACGCGCGAGAAGGGCTACAGATCGCTCGGCGTGACCGAGTGCGCATATCTCTGGGACGATCTATACGCCGAGATCATCGCCGACGGGAGCCATCTGCCGAAGGAGCTTCTGCGGCTTATATTCAAGCTCAAGAGCCCCGACAGACTGATACTTATAAGCGATTCCATGAGCGTGACCGGGACGAAAGAGAAGACCGGGCGGCTCGGCGGCGTCGACTATATAATAGAGGACGGCGTGTGCAAGCTCACGGACCGCAGCGCGTTCGCGGGCAGCATCGCGACGGCGGGCAGGCTGATAGAAGTATGTCTTGCCGCGGGCGCGGATCTTTTCACCGCCGCGAAGATGTCGAGTGAAAACCCGGCGCGCCTGTTCGGGCTGAACAAGGGCGCGATCGAAGCGGGACGGGACGCCGATTTTATCGTATTGGATAATAATTATCACATAACAAAAGTTATCGCGGGAGGAGAAGAAAAGAAATGATCGTGAGAAAACTTAAAGCCGGGAACATGAAGGTGTTCGTCCACGACACGAGAAAGAATATGGGCGAGCAGGTCGCCGGAGATTTTTCGAAGAAGCTCAAAAGCCTCTTGAAAACAAAAGACGAGGTGAACGTCGTTTTCGCCGCCGCTCCGTCGCAGTCGGATTTTCTCGCCGCGCTCGAAAAAGAAGAGGGGATCGACTGGAAGAGAGTCAACGTGTTCCACATGGACGAATACGTCGGGCTTTCGTCATACGCGCCGCAGAGCTTCGCGCGATTCGTTAAGACCTTCGTCGCGGACAGGTTCTCCCCGAAGGCGTTCTACGCGATAAACGGAGAGGCCGATCCCGAAAAAGAGTGCGAGAGATACTCCCGGCTTTTAAGAAAGCACAAAACCGATATCGTCTGTCTCGGGATCGGCGAGAACGCGCACGTCGCGTTCAACGATCCGGGGGAGGCGAAGTTCTGGGACGAGGATGACGTAAAGATCGTGACGCTCGACGAGGTCTGCCGCCGCCAGCAGGTGCACGACAAGTGCTTTGAAAAGATCGGCGACGTCCCGAAGTACGCCCTCACGCTGACCGTACCCGCGCTCCTTCGCGCCGAAGCCCTGTTCTGCACAGTCCCCGCCGCCTCCAAGGCGGACGCGGTCCGCAAGACCGTACGCGGAAAGATCGACGAACTTGTCCCCGCCTCCATCCTCAAAGCGCACCCCTGCGTCCGCTTCTACTGCGACCGAGACAGCGCCGCGCTGCTGTGAAATAATGCGCATTTTATTCCCCGCGTAAGCTTTGGCTTGCGCGGGGACGCTTTTTCGCCGCCGCTTTTGGCGACGGCGAGGGTGACGGAGAGTAAATGGGCGGTGGTGTCCCCTCATCAGTCAGCTCCGCAACACCCCGCCGCTGCGTTCGGCGACGGCGAGGGTCATTGATCGGATATTGTCTCGGGGACCCCTCATCCGTCTGCGCGAAGAAACATTACAGACGCTTCGCGGGAAAACGATCCTGCGCGCATCCACCTTCCCCCTTCGGGTGAAGGCTGTCTTACGGCACTTTACTTTTGGATTAACAGAAAAATACAGCCTATACTTTTGGCGGTTCGTTTTTCAAAGACTTCCTTCTGTCAATAATAGCTTATTCACCGAAAACGCTTTAGTTTTATGATAAGAATGATTACAAGAGACGCAGGTAAGCCTTCACCCGAAGGGGGAAGGTGTCGCCGAAGGCGACGGATGAG
>JAFTEP010000310.1 GCA_017453605.1 Clostridia bacterium | reverse complement strand
TTTGTATGTTGAGCCTGTATATTTGCCTCTTTTTACGTTCTTTAAGGCGTTTTCCTCCTGCTTTCCCAGACTTGTTTCCACTTATTTCCCAAACAAAAATCCACTTCCGTTCAACTGTGGAATTTACTTTGGGAATTCACCCGCTGCAAAAAACTTGTCCCGCGCGGTTGACAAAAGCTTTAAGAGGCTGTATAATGATTAAAACATTGGGATGTAGTCTAGTGGTAGGACAGCAGACTTTGACTCTGCTCGGGAAAGTTCGATTCTTTCCATCCCAGCCAGAAAACCCGATGCTTTCGCATCGGGTTTTCAACTAAATCCACCCTTACGGGTGGGAGAAATCGGCTGACGCCGATGAAATCCGCCTCGACGTCGGGTGTGCGGATTTGATTTCACCTCGAGAATACGGTGAAAAACGGCAATTCCGTTAAACTCTTGAAAACCACCGAAAAGTATGATAAGATGAGTATGAAAGATTATTGCATAGGTGTTTTCTGTGCCAAAGGTGATTTTAATCCTATTGAATGTTCAGTGAGGATATTATGGAATTAAAGTACTTTCACGATCCCGGTTTCATTTATGATCTCATATTTTCTTATAATGTGCATTTCAATTTTGAAAGATTTTTGGAATCGTATTCAAGGGTAACGGACAAAGAGAAAGCTGAAAAATATTTAAAAGATATTGAAGAACGATTTGCTCCTTTTTCGGAGAATCTCAGAATTTTCTTCAATAATAACGGTGCCGGAAGAAACTTTATTTCGCTTTGTTATTTTTCCGGTCTTGACTCTGATAAGCTTTGCAATCTCAGCTTCCGTTCTTTTATTTCTCAGTTTGATGATCGTGAGGAGTTTGTTAAAAAATTGATCGGTTTCTATTTTCCGGACTATGATTTTGCAGCGGGAACGCCAAATCTCGCTTCGGCGCTATCTGAGGTTATCGACAGCTCAAAGTACGACCCGGAGATCAAATGCGATTTGTATTCATTTATAGTCGATCCCGAAAAAAAGATCCGTGAACTCATATACTCTTTGATCGAAAAAGAGCGGGTGCTGAAGGAATACTATAAAGAAGAATACTCAAAGATCCTTGAATTCCAGAATACAAACCAGTTTCCGGAGACTTTATGGAGCATAATTAATCATAACGGAAGATACGAATCTATGATGCCCGTCGTACTCCCGTATTCAGTTACGCTCCTTCATTACTATGATATCTGGGTGAGAGGAGAAGAAAACGTCGATTTCGCCCTTGTCGGCTATCGCTGCAAAGAATGGATCGCAAAGATGAATAACTCGGATTTCATTCCCGACGCAAGAACATTCGGCGAGATCATATCCGAGCCGAACCGGCTGGGAATGATTGAAATGATCAAAGAAAAAGGAGAGGTCGCGCAGAAAGAGCTTGAGAAAAAACTCAATTTGACCAGCCCGACGGCATATTATCATCTGTCCATGATGCAGAGATCAAAGATGCTCAAAGTCAGAAACAAAGGAAAGTTTGTTTTTTACTCTTTGAACCGCGAATATTTTGAGAAAATAATGACCGTTATCAAGGATATTTGGGACGATCAGGATGGGTGGCTTGATTTGGAAGTCGAGACGGAACATGAGTATAATTGTATTCAAAATCATATAAGATAAATCTTGAATTCCACTGTTAAAAGTGAATAATGGCGTTAAGGTACGCGGATACTCGGGTCGTTCCACGCGTCTTTTGCTTTTATTTCATACTATTCGATAGAAAATAATGATATAATTATTGACAATTAAAGACGGATTTGCTATAATTTCTCACGAAACGTGGGTAATATTTTGGCTGTTATTGCGATTTTATTATCCGGCAGGTAAATATATGAATGATTCCAAAACCAAAAAAACAGCGAATAAGAAAAGCAAGAAAAACCTGCCCCTGAAAAGGGTGGCGTCAAACTGCCTCTTTGCGCTGAAGACGGTCTGGGAGGGCTCGCCCCTTTATCTCATCGTCTACTTTGCCTCGTCGATAGGCTACGGTCTCCTCGGCTTCCTCGGCGACGCCTATCTTCTCAGAAAGATCGTCAACGCCGTTCAGGCGGGAGAGGACCTTACGGGCGCCGTCAGATTCCTCATCGTCGTCGCCGTCGTCAGCATCGCCTTCTACGTGGCGATGAATTATTACTGGAACGTTCTTTCCGTGCGTCCGACCAACCGCATTACCGCCAACGTTGAAAAAATGCTCTTCAAAAAGGCGCGGGAGGTGGAGCTCGCGTGCTACGAGGACCCGGAGTTCTACGATAAGAACGTCATGGCGATGGAACAGGCGCGCACCAGGATCTGGAAAGTGCTGAACACCGCGGACAATCTCTTCAACAAGCTCATCAATCTTTCTGCAAACTTCATACTGCTCATTGTCATTGACCCCGTGCTTCTGCTCTTTGCGTTCTTTCCGTTCCTGCTGGGGATCTTCCGCAGGATCGAAAACAGGCTTTCCCACGATATCGAAAAGGCGAAAAAACCCGTCGACCGCCGCGGAAACTACGTCAGGAGGACCTTCTATCGCGGCGAGTTCGCCAAGGAAATGCGCATGGGCTCTATCTGGCGTGTTATGCTCACCGACCTCGAGGAGACTTACGGAGAGTATAAGAAGATCTACAGGACCTACGGCTTCAAAAAGGCTGTCGCCGCCTTCCTTCAGCGCTTCGGGATCGACGGCGTAACCATCATGGGCGCCACGCTCTATTCCGTGTGGAGCGCGATCTGCGTGGGCTATCAGAACGGCGGCATGGCTATAGGCGACTGCATCGTCGTCATCGGATCGATAAGCTCGATCTCCTATTCTCTCTCCAACGTGATCCAGAACGTTGCCGAGTTCGGCGAGCACGCCGTTTTTCTCGAGGACGTGCGGACGTTTCTCGATTATGAGCCGCGGGTGAAGGGAGGCGTGCTCACCGTGCCGGAGGACGGCGGCACGCTGGAGGTCAGAGATCTTTCCTTCGGCTATAAGAACTCCGACCGCGACGCGCTGAAAAACGTTTCCTTCACTCTCAAGAAGGGTGAGAAGATCGCCCTCGTCGGCGCCAACGGCTCCGGCAAGACCACGCTCGTGAAGCTGCTCCTGCGCTTCTACGATCCGGGTGAGGGCGGGATCTATCTCGACGGCGTCCCCGCATCACGTTACGACCTTACGTCCTGGCGCGACAGCTTCGGCGCCGTGTTCCAGGATTACAAGCTCTTTGCGATGACCGTCAAAGACAACGTGCTCCTTCGCCCCGAACGCGAGGGCGACCGGGAGCTCGTGGAGAGCGCGCTGAAAAAGAGCGGCGCCTGGGAGAAGGTGGAGAGCTTTGAAAAGGGTATAGACACCAATCTCACAAGGGAGTTCGACGACAAGGGCGAGGTGCTTTCCGGCGGCGAAGCTCAGAAGATCGCGCTGGCGAGGATATTCGCCCGCGAAGCGCCGTTCGTCCAGCTCGACGAGCCGTCCAGCGCCCTCGATCCCATCGCGGAATACAAGATGTTCGAGAACATGATGAACGCCACGGAGGGCAAGAGCGTGATCTTCATTTCCCATCGCCTTTCATCCGCGGTGCTGGCGGACAAGGTTATTCTTCTCGACGGCGGGGAGATCGCCGAAACGGGCGCTCACGCCGAGCTGATGAAGGCGAACGGAAAGTACGCCCAGATGTTCGGACGTCAGGCTGAAAACTATCTCGGAAAGGGGGAGTCAGTCAATGGCTGATCCGAGAAAGCTTCCGGGACAGAGCCCCATAAGGATCATCAAAAACACCTTTTACATGATGAAGGTGGTGACTTCCTGCGTTCCGGATTATCCCGTGCTGATGCTCGCCGAGGGAATGGTGTGGGGCTTCATTTCGGCGGCGAATGCTCATTTTACTTACAATCTGCTCAACATAGTCGAGGCGGGCACTGATTTTCACGGCGCGGCGTACCTTGTCGGACTCATGTCGCTCTTTTATCTTGTCGCCTGGGTGTTCGACAAGTGGTATTACAACGTCCGGAAGCCTTTGATCCACCAGAAGCTGAAAATGAACATGCACCGGCGTCTCTTTGAAAAGTCGCGCACCGTCGATCTCTCCTGCTTCGACGATCCCGAGTTCTACAACGATTTCGTCTGGACCATGGATCAGTCTCACGGCCGCGCCGTCGACGTGATGGAAAACACCAATTATCTTATCCGTAGCACCGTTGGCTCGTTGGGAAAGCTCGCGTTGATTCTGACGATCGACCCGCTCGTTATGTTCATCATTATCGGCGGCGCCGTGATAACCGCGGTGAGCAAGATAATCGCCGACAAACAGGCGTATTATCAGAGCTACGAAATGAGTCCGATGAACCGCCGGAAGGATTACGTCAACCGCGTTTTCCGCCTCTCCGATCACGCCAAGGAGCTGCGCGTCGGGCACGCCGACACCGTGCTCCTGAACGACTATGACCGGAACACAGAGGAGATGATAAAGACAAACGTCAAATACGGGAAGCGCTTATTCATCCACGGCGTCATCAGCAACTGTTTGAATTACGTTATTTATTTCGCGGTCATTTTCCGGATGCTCGCCCTGCTGCAGGCGGGAACGGTCGGCATAGGCGGCTTCGCCGCGGCGGCGACTCTGGCGTTCTCGCTGCGCTGGAATATTCAGGATATCTTCGTGTGGCTTTCCAAATATTCCGTGTTCTCTCTCTATATCGAGAGATACCGCGAGTTCCTCGGCTTCAGATCCTCTGTGGTTTCCGGCGCGCTTCCGGTCGGCGATTTTGAGTCGCTGGAGTTCAGAAACGTCAGCTTTTCCTATGATTTCTCGTCCCACCCGGTCTATGCTTATCACAGCAAGGCGCACGAAAAGAAAAAGGGATGGGAGGGCAAGCCTGACGTGCTGAAAAACGTCAGTCTGAAAATAAAAGCGGGGGATAAGACAGCCCTTGTCGGCTACAACGGCGCCGGCAAGACCACGCTTATCAAGCTCATCCTGCGCTTCTACGATCCCGATGAGGGCGCCATCCTCTATAACGGCGTCGATCTGAGAGAGCTCGATCTCGAGCAGTACCGCAAGAAGATCGGCGTTGTCTTCCAGGATTTCAAGATCTTCGCCGCCTCCGTGGCAGAAAACGTGCTTTTCGACGAATACGACGGCACGGACGAACAGAAAAAGCTGATCCTCTCGTCGCTGGACAAGGTCGATTTCACGGAAAAGCTCTCGAAGCTCGAAAACGGCATAGACACTCAGCTCACAAAGGAATTTGCCGACGACGGCACGGAGCTTTCCGGCGGCGAGGCGCAGAAGATAGCGATCTCCCGTGTTTTCACCTCGCCGGGCGAGATAATGATCCTCGACGAGCCCTCGGCGGCTCTCGATCCGAACGCGGAGTATCGCCTGAACCTGTCCATAAACGAAAGCACGGCGGGCAAAACGGTGATCTTCATTTCCCACCGTCTTTCCTCAACCCGCTTTGCCGACCGCATCTTTATGTTCGACGGCGGCAGGCTCGCGGAGGAGGGAACTCATGAAGAGCTTATGTCCTCGGGCGGCAAGTACGCCGAAATGTTCAAACTGCAGGCGCAAAAATACGTTTCATCGGCAAATGAAACGTCCTTTGCGATCTGACGGCTTCAGGGCGATCCCGTCAAAAGTCCGGACGCTTCTTCTTTTCTTTACGTTTTCGAATAAGGCCGCGTTCATCGTGAATCTCCTTTAAAAGGTCCCCGTTCGTTTATTCGTAAAGCTTTATGAGGGCGTATTCGTAGGCGGGAAGGCGGGAAACGAGAGTCAGCTTATCCCCGTCAAGCCTCACCCTGCAGCCGACGCACTCGGCGCGGCGGTATTTTTTGTCGAGCGCTGCCTCCGGCTGCAGGATCGGATCGGCGCTGAAGTTGAACAGGGCGACGGAAAGCGAATCATCTTCCCGGGCGCACATGATATAGAGCTTCGGATTTTTCGGCATTCTGAAGGGCAGCTTTTTGTTTGATATCCATTCCACGGCGCCGTAAAGCGCCGCCTGCTGTTCGTAGTTTCTGTAAAGCCCGCAGTCCATTTCGACCGGAGCGTATTCGATCAGATACACGAAGAATTTTTGTCCCTTCGCGTTCTCGTATCTGTAGGCGAAGGGCTTTTTTTCTCCATCGGCGGTGCAGTAAAGAATCACGTCCGCGCCGTTTTTCAAATCGGCTTTTGCCGTGACGGTCTTCGATCTGTTGCACGCTGCGACGTTGTCGGTCACGGGATTATACAGGGAGCTTATGCTCTCGGCTTTCGTTTCCGTGATCCTTTCGAGCCCGACGTCGATCCCCGCCTTCTCCAGCTTTTCCGCCGAGCGCGAGTCGAGGATCAGCCCCGGACCGATCGCGTTTTTGTCGAACACGTCCGCCTGATCGCCGAAGAGCGCCGCGCAGTACCCGCCGTCGCCGGAATACACCGTGGGGATCCCGCAGGTCCCCAGCAGGACCCCCGCTTCGGAGTAGGGCTGTCTCATGAGGTGAGTGTGCGTTGATATATCCGCGTCGCCCAGATAATTCGTTTTTGTGAAAACACTAACGCCGACGTTCGCTCTTTCCCCGAACGCTTCGCAGATCTTTTTCGCTTTGTTGTAGTTCAGACGGTGATGACGGATATATCCGGTCTCGAAATCGGGTCCCGCGTTGTAATCTATCATGTATTTGAGGATCCCGCCGTAATTCCCGTCCAGTCTGCAGGAAAGATCAATCAGTTCAAGCGAGGAAGAGGGCACTATATACCTCGGACGGGGATATGGATCGCCCTCCGAGATTTTCTCTATCGTTTTGTCTTTTATCGATGCGGCGCACAGCCTCGCCAACTCGACCACGGAGATATGGGATCCGCTTGAAAGCGCCAGATACGGCGCTCCGAAGAGCCTCAAAAGCTTTTTTCCTTTCCCCGCGAGGATGTTTATGAGCATGACGTGATCCACTCCGTCCACTCCGAAACGGCAGGGCGGGCAGCAGGCCGCGATGGGAATGTTTTCATCCACTTCGTCGACCGCCTCTCTGAACGCCCGCGCCGCCGAATACAGGGATCCGCTCTGGACCTTAAGCCACGCCTTTCTCAGCGCGGTGGGCTTCCCGAAGAACAGATCCTTCAGTTCTTCTTTTTTTATCTTTTTCCCGCATTCCTTTTCCAGCAGCTCCATATGCCTTTCACAGGCGCAGCAGATCCTCAGCGCGCCGTGAGCTGAAAGCCGGAAATCGTCGTCGATAAGGATCAAATCCGGGTGTGTACCGGCGATCTTTCTAAAGAGTCTTTTCTCGCTCTCAATAAAGACCGGGTCCAGCGGACAGCGGGTGTAGGGGTTCTCTCTTCCGTCCGTGTCAATGAGCGGCGCCGGGTTTTCCGGGATCTCCGACTCCAAAGCGTACTGCAGCGGGGCCCCGTGTCCGATGGTCTCCCCGATCCAGACGCCGGTCTCGATCCCGTGTTTTTTGAAATAGCCGACGTTTTCCGCCAGCGT
>JAFTEP010000309.1 GCA_017453605.1 Clostridia bacterium | reverse complement strand
TAACCAAAACGCCCCTTCGTGTGTATTATTTGTGAGCAGACGAAAGGAGGACAAGCTTGGATCCCGAGACAGTATTCAAAAAATACTCTAAGCAGATCTACGTCACCGCCCTTTCCTGCCTCAAAAACCCCTGGGAGGCCGAAAACGTCATGCAGGACGTTTTCGTGAAGCTCCTCAGCCTGAAAAAGGACTTTGAGAGCGAGGAGCACCTCAGACGGTGGCTTATCAAAGTCGCCGTGAATCTGTGCAGAAACGTTTTCCGCTCGCCGTGGTTTTCACCCTCCGTTCCCGTCGAAGACTGCTTCAAACTGCAGGGCGAACATGACGCGGATCCGGCGCTCCTTGACGTCAGGAACGCCGTGATGAAGCTCGACAAAAACCTCCGTCTTCCCGTCGTGCTGTATTATTACGACGGCTTCGACGTGAAGCAGTGCGCTCAGATCCTCGGCGTTTCCGAGGGCGCGCTGAAAGCGAGGCTCTTCAGAGCGAGAGAAAAGCTCAAGTCAATGTTGGGAGATGATTACGATTATTAAATTTTCAGATCAGCTCAAAAAATCATTTGACGCCGGCGTTCCAGACGAAGAAAAACTTCTCGAGATCGCCCGTTCCGGCGCCGCGCCGAAGAAAAGCCGGTTCTCACACTCCGGCGCGCTGATCGCCGCGTGCCTCGCGCTCTTTGTGATCGCGGGCGCCGTGTGGTTTGCTCTCGGCCGCTTTCCGTCGGAGGGTCCCGACTCTCCCGTCCCCGAAAAAGTGCAGGAGAGCCCCGACGCCCTGGCGGAACTGAATGCCGGGGCAAGGATGAACGGCGCGGATATCATAGAGGCGGACGATGAAGGCTTATGGGGCGGATCCCCTTCCGACGCTTCTTCGGAAAGGGATCTCAGCGCGATAATCTGGGATAATATCGACAAAATCAAAAAATTCGGCAATAGCAATAACAGCGCCGACCTGAAAGCGGGCGAACCGGACGACTACGCGCCCGGCGTGACCGAATCCGGCGTTGAGAGAGGCGACGATCCTGTCGATAACGCGGCGGGGACCGCTCCCTCACAGACCGCGGCAAACGCCACCCGCGCTCCCGCCGTCACGGCTTCACCGGCCGCGCTCGACCCTCCCTCCGCACAAAATCCTTATGCTTCCGCGTCAACTCCGGCAAATATGACCGATGCCCCCTTCGAGACGGAAGGTCACGAAACGCCGACCTCACCGGCGGGGACCGTTGTCCGTGATTTTGAATTATCGCCGGGCTCAAACTATTTCGTTCAGATTTCCGGAACGGAGCCTCTGTACTCCGAAAAGATCCCTTCCGACGCTTACACCTGCGTTACGGGAGAAGAGCGGTATCTGGTTTTCTGTTATGACGGTATGCTTGTTATCGCCGATACAAGCGATCTTACAAAGTGTGTAAGGCCTCTCATCTTCGTGAACGAAGAGGACCCCTCGGCAGTAGACTTCGGCTTTGTTGTCGCCGATTGCTTTGCAGATGAAAACGGTCGCATAAACGTTGTCTTGATGAGACTTTCTTTTTCTTCTCCGGAGATCATCGGAAAGATCCCGTCTGAGCTCTCCGATTTTGCGCATGACGAATTGCCGGACGCTCAAAGGCTCGAGATCTGGAATCAAATATGCGGCTGTTTTTCCGATGCGTGGATCGAACGTTTTGATCTGGTTTTTGAAGTCGAAGGTATCGATCGGATCTCTCTTGTTTCCGGGAAAGTCACTAAGTTATAAAAAGTAATTGTCAGAAAGGCGGTATTACAATGAAGAACACTTTCAATAAAGTGCTTGCGGCTCTTATTCTGATCTTTATGCTGTCCGGCGTCTTCGCGGGCTGCGTCTCCGGGCGTGCGCAGACTTCGTCACAGACCGCGACCTCATCGAGGGCCGACAGCTACGCCGACGTCTTTAAGCTTGTCAAAGCCAACTCCTCTTCCCGAAACGTCTACAGATACGGCGGGGATCTGATCGTGGAAGAAGCCGGTGATTACGCGCGCAACTTCGATCTCGCCGAGTCGGCTCCCGCGGTGGCTGACGCCGGAATTGCAGGCGCGCCCAAGGGCGCCGGTAACGGTGCGTCCCCCGACTACACCGGCACGAACCTCCAGCACGCCGACGTCGACGAGGCGGATATAGTCAAGACCGACGGCAGGTATATCTATTCTCTCAACGCCTCCTCCGGATATCTGACCGTCAGCGAAGTGACTCCCGAAGGCATCGGCAAGACCGTGAAGATGTCGATCTTCAATTTCCACTATTACGGCTATTACATACAGCCTTATTACTACGGCGCCGTGAAGAACTACACCGACTCCGGTTTGTCGGACGCCTTGACCGACAGGGATCAACTCATGAAGGGCGTCGACGGCGTCTCCCCCATGGAGATGTATCTGAGCGGCGACAGACTCATAATCATCGGCCGCGAGGAGACCTGCATATTCGATCAGGAGCTGTACGATTCATATAAAAACGAAATGAGCGAAAAGGCGAAAAAGTATTACGACCAGCTCGATCCCTCGACCCGCGGCACCTTCGAGGAGTATCTCGATCACTTCGTTTCCGACGTCGACCTTGACGGCGACGGCGCTCCCGATAACGACGTCGATCTCCGGCGCTTCTGCTCTGTTCAGGACGGCCGCGGCCGCGTCATGGCATTCGTGTTCGACGTTTCCGATCCTTTCTCCCCGGCGTTCGTCTCAAAGTGCGGCACCGACGGCTACTACGTCTCGTCCCGCCTGACCGGGGGAAAGCTCTATATCGTCACCAATCAGTATTACTATTCTCCCGTCGAGGACGACGCGGCGACGTTCGTTCCCAAGGTCTGGGAAGAAGGCTCCTTTGAAGTCGTTCCCGCTTCCGACATAGTCATGAAGGAAGGGACGGGCTCGTTCAGCTACTTCACCGTTGCGGGCGTCGATCCCGGATCCGGAAAGCTTATCGACGTGATCTCGATCCTCGGCGGCGGCGACGGAGTGTATTCCGCCCCGACGGATATGTTCGTCTACGGCTGGTCGAACAGCGGATACAAGAGTTATCTCGGCGGTCTCTACAGCTCCTGGGGCAATTATACCGACGTGACCCGCATCGACCTCACCGGCGATAAGCTTCGCGTCGCCGCGGAGACCACCTTCGAAGGCTCGCCTGTAAATCAGTTCAGCTTCGACTGGTACAACGGATATCTGAGAGTCGTCGCGAAGCGCAATTCCGGCAGCTACAGCGCCGTTGACGGTCTTCTGGACAGAGCCGGATTATCGGATGAAGAGGCCGTCGAAGCAAGATACGTCGACGACACCGCGCTCTACGTTTTCGACGGCGATCTCAACCAAATCGGCATCCTCGAGGACTGCGGCAGGGGAGAGACGCTCCGTTCGGTCCGCTTCGACGGAGAGGTCGGGTATTTCGTGACCTTCCGCAACACAGACCCGCTCTTTGCGGTCGATCTTTCCGATCCCGCCGCTCCCAAGCTCCTCAGCGCCCTCAAGATCCCGGGCTTCTCCACCTATATGCACCCCTACGGCGAAGGACTGATGTTCGGCTTCGGCAACGACGCCGATATAGAGAGCGGCGGAGCGCGGGGGATAAAGCTCAGTATGTTCGACGTCAGCGACAAGACCGACGTCAGGGAGTGCGCTAAATTCATCTTCAAGGACGTCGCCTATTCTCCGGCATCCTACAACCACAAGGCGATCCTCGTCAGCGCCGAGAAGAACCTGATCGGCTTCGTCGGAGGCGACGGCGTCTACTCCCTCTTTGGCTACGATCCCGAAAACGGCTTCTTTGAGAGAGCCGAGATCAGCGTCGGCAGCTACTGGTACGACGACGCCCGCGGCATATATATCGACGGACTCTTCTGGGTCGTGTCCTCCGGCGCCATGACCGTCATGGACCTCGAAAAAGCCGAGGTCGTGTCTGAATTGGATTTCGGCACCGTCGACGCGACACTGATCTTCAAAGACGGCGCTGTTTCCGAGGTGTAAAAGCGATGAAAAGCACTCTTTTTCAAAAACTCATCGTCGCCCTGCTCGCCGCGGCTTTTGCCGCCTCGCTGGTCCTGGTCCAGCTCGCGAGGATCCCCGGCGCCCTGTAAAAAAGACTCACCGTTTTTTCCTCCGTCGGACTGTGCCGGTTTTTTGCGGGTCCGGCACAGTCCGTAAATACTTGACGCTGTGAAAGGAGATAGATTTATGAAGAGTCCGGTTCTGAAAATTGCCGCGGCGCTGCTTTTTGCCGCGCTCGCCGTCCCGTTCTTTTTCGGCTGTGCGGCTCCCGCCCCGGCAACCGACTGCGCCGGGATAACAAGACCCGGGAGCTACTCAGAACTTTTCTCGCTTATCACCGCGCGAACGGAAAGTGAGACCGTGAAGGCTCTTGCGGGCGTCACGTCCGACAACTTCGGGCTGAACCATGCAAAGGGCGTCAACTTTGATTTTTCAGCCTCATCCGGCAGCCCCACGGTGGTTATGCCCGATCGCTTCGTCAGCGACGGCAAAGTGCTCTATTCTCTTTACTCAAACTCAACTTTTTCCGACTGTTACGGTACGTACAGCGCCTTGACTGTAACTGAGCTTTCCCCGGACTCTCCCGACGACAGCTCGACGTATTTTTTCTGCGGCTCCCTGTTCGATATATCATCCGATCCGGGGCTTGAAGATCAGCAGATCATCGACGTCATCGAGCCGGAAGGTATGTTTTTGTATTCAGACAGGCTCGTTGTCGTGGGAGATCAGCTTTCCTGCAGGTTCAGCAGCGAAAAATACGCTTCTTTGACTAAAGAGGCGGAGAAGGCGGCGAAAAAATGCTATGAAAAGGTCGAGCATTATTTTCCCGGAACTTTTGAAGAATATCTCGAAGCGTTTCTCGGCGCTCAGGACGTCGACGGCGACGGAAAGCGCGACGGGGAGTATTTCGGTTACGACGCGGGTTTTTACAGAGATATCGTCGACTGCTGCGATTCAGTGGAGAAGCGCGCCTGCGCCTTCGTTTTCGACGTTTCAAATCCGTATAAGCCCGTTTTCCTTTCAAAATGCGGGGTCGGCGGCAGCTATTCGGCGTCCGCTTGCTCCGGCGGCTCGATTCGTCTCATTTCGAACTTCGTTTCGTGCGATCCCGTGGAAGACTCTCTCAAAAGCTTTGTTCCGCACGTTTTGCTCGGCGGCGTCGAGAGCCCTGTCGACTTTTCACAGGTCGCCGTCACCAAAAACGCCGGCGCTCTCGGGAGGATCGACTGTTATACCGTTCTGACAATAGATCCGTCGGACGCCTCCGTCACGGACAGCCTGGTGGTTTATTCCGACTGCGAGGGCGCGTACTTTACAGAAAACGATCTTTTTACCTACAACACTTATATAAAGTCTGAAAGAGTGGACGGCGCGGTTTCCGAAAGCCTTTCAAGACCCTCTTATACCGACGTTTTCAGGATCTCTTTTGCGGGCGGCG
>JAFTEP010000308.1 GCA_017453605.1 Clostridia bacterium | reverse complement strand
GCACTCCCGGCTCGCACTCTATTACGGACACCTCGCACAGATTGTATCTTTCGTCCGCCGCGACCGTCACTCTGTCCGACCAGGTCTTCATATTATCGTCGCTGTACCAGAGGTACTGTTCGAGTTTTCCCGTCGCTTCGTTCATAAAGTGAGCCGGAAGTATGATCCTCCCGCTCTCTAACTGCTGCAGCTTGTCCGGCACTATCCCGCAAAACGGATACACCGTCGGCTCGCCCCAGTCCGTTCCTTCGGCGTCGGAAAGCCAAACGTAGATCTCGGAGTCCGAATTCTCGTCTCTCGTGACCTTGTCGCAGACTATCGCGAGCCTTTTGTCTTTGAGCTTTGAGATCCTGGCGCAGTTGAAAAAATCAGTCCTCACGCCCTTGTCGGTGAGAGCTCTTTTCTTCGTCCACGTCCTGCCTCTGTCGAAGCTCTCGGTTATCATTATCCTCGCGTTGTCCCTGTTGAAATGATGCTCGCACTCGCTGAAAACCGAGATCAGTTTTCCGGAGTCCGTCAGCACCACGTCCGGCCACGCCTCGTAGATAGACTCGTCCCTGCTGACCACAAATTTTTCTATCGCCATTTTCACACCCCGTCTTTTTAAGTTTTTTTGATTTTATCACAAAAACCGCCGGATTTTTACTTGTTTATTTCTTATTTTTTTACTGCTGTTTGTGTTTTTTGATTTTTGTGATATACTGTCCGGGAAAGGAGCGAACAATGGGCATCTCGTTTATTTTCCGTCAGACCGGCAGGGACAGCATGTATAAGACCTGGCACGCCTCAAGGGACCACCTTTTTATGTACGTTTACTCCGGCGAGGGTGCGGCGGTCTGTTCCGAGGGCGCTTTTACTATAAAGCCGGGCAGTCTTTTATTCATTTGCGCCGGCTGCTATCATTACACTCTTCCCGGCGATCCCTCAGAATACGTAAGAAGCAAGATCATAGTTTCGCCGGACAAATTTTCGTCCCTTCTCTCGCTTATAGACGACGCCTCACTGAGGGAGGTCTTCAGCCGGAAATCTTTTGTCTGCACTCTGATCCCCGAGCGGGAGAGGGAGGGCGTCGAAAAACTTTTTTCGTCGCTTTCAGGCTGCGCGGGAAGAGCGGGAGAGCTCGCGCTTCTTTCCGGGCTGATGAAATTGATGTATCTTGCCGCGACCTTCCGCGCGGACAGCCTCCCGTCGGCGTCCGGGATCACCGCGGAGGCCGTCGCCCACATAAACAAAAACATCTGTTCGGATCTCGACGTCGGGAGTATCTGCCGGGCAGTGGGCGTGAGCAAGTATCATTTCTGCCGGGAGTTCAAGAAAAACACCGGGCTCACAGTTATGGAGTACGTTCTCAAGACCCGCCTCGTCCTCGCGAAGAACGAGCTCGAAAAAAGCGATCTGTCCGTCTCGCAGATAAGCGAAAAGTGCGGTTTCAGCAGCGTCTCGTATTTCTGCAGGGTGTTCAAAAAAGAAGAGGGCGTTTCTCCGCTCCGCTTTCGCGTCCTGTCGGCGCCGTCTCCGCCGGACCCGGCGCGCCGAAGCGAAAAGTGAGCGGTGTTGATTTATCCGCGATTATATGGTATCATATTTTTATCATCCGTGACGGTCGGGATCCTTCAGAAAGGAGGAGGGCGCGAAAGATATGAAAACGACCTTAAAAAGACTTGCCTTATACTATATCCTTCTCGCGATAAACGTCATTCCCAACGCGAGCGTCCTTCCCGACGCTTTCCCGACCCGGAACGTCTCTACCGTCTATCTTCTTTTCCTTTCCGCGTGCCTTATCCGCTATTATTCCTACAGAGTCCTGCGCTCGGGAAGCCTTTCCGTGATGATGAGGGCCATCTCGTGGAGCGCTTTTACGCTTCTTTTCCTGAGGGGCGTCAAGTACAGCGTCTTCGCCGGCGTCGGCGTACTGGCGCGACACACCTGGTATCTCTATTATATCCCGATGCTCCTTCTGCCCCTGTTTTTCTTCTACGTTTCCCTGCTCATTTCTCCCGACGGCGAACCGCGCATCCCGAAAAAGTGGCTCTGGACCGCGGTTTTCACCGCCGTTCTGATCCTTCTTGTCCTGACAAACGACCTTCATCAGCTCGTTTTCAGATTCCGCCCGGGCTTTGAAAACTGGGATCACGATTATTCCTACGGCTGGACCTTCTATATCATCACCGCCTGGCAGTACGTTTTATATATCGCCGCCGTCGTCGTCCTCGGCTTCAAGAGCCGCGTCGGAAGCTCAAGAAAGACCGCCTGGCTGACCGCCATCCCGTTTCTTATCGGGATCGCGATGAGCGTGATCCTCATGACGGGCAGGATGCCCAAGATCAACGGCTCGAACCTCATTGAGTTCCCCGAGACTCTCATCCTCATGGTCGCCGGAGTGCTCGAATGCTGCATAAACTCCGGGCTGATCCCCACAAACAACGGCTACGGAAAGCTTTTCAGAACTTTCTCGCTCTGCGCGCAGATCACCGACTCCGAGGGCAGCCCCGTTTACGTTTCCCGTTCCGCCTCTCCGCTCAGCGCCGAACAGTTTGCCGCTCCCGACGGAACGAGGATATCCGGACACAAAGTTCTCCACAAAATGGAGGTCCCCGGAGGCTTCGGCTTCTGGCAGGACGATATGACCGAACTTGACCGTCTGAACGAGGAGCTTTCTCAGGCAAAGGAGCGGCTCACTCAGGAGACTGGCCTCATCCGCCTCAGAAACGAGAACAAGGAAAAGCAATCCAAACTCGAACAGCGCACCCTTTTATACGACAAGATCGCCGAACGCGTCAGACCCCAGTCTAAGGAGATCTCCGCCCTCGCGCGCACCGCGCGCACTTCGCCCGATAACGGCGTCAAGAAAAAATGCTGTTCCCGGATCACTCTCCTCGGCGCCTACATCAAGCGCTACGCCAACCTCATGCTCCTTTCCGACGAGAGCGCAGGGATCGACGCGGGCGAACTCGGTCTCTCTGTCTCCG
>JAFTEP010000307.1 GCA_017453605.1 Clostridia bacterium | reverse complement strand
GACCGACGCGGCGACTGCGGCGATAGACTATCTCGAGGAGAACTATTCGGATCAGTCTCTCAGTCTCTCACGGATGGCTCAGGATCTGGGCTACAACGAGAAATATCTTTCGCACTGCCTCTCAAAATCACTCGGCAAGACCTTCAGCGAATATCTGAAGCTTCTGAGGATAAAGCACGCCGTCTTCCTGATGGAAAACGGCGTGAGCACGATCAAAAACATCGCGTATCTTGTCGGGTTCGGCGATCCTTTGTATTTTTCCAGAGTCTTCACGTCCGTGACGGGAAAAACTCCCCGTCAGTTCGTCAAAGAGCTTTGAGTTCCGGAGTCAGAACGGCATCAACAGCCTTATATCTCCCGAGATATTCTCGCCTCTGAAACAGACGCCGTATTCGTTTTCTTCATACCTGAAGCCGTCGATGAACTCCGGCAGACCGTCCGGGGTCTTCCTGATCCCGTTCGCGATCCGGCATTTATCGGCGTTTTGTGTTTCCGGGAAGAGACACACGTCTGCGTTCTCGAGTCCGCGGATCATGATGACACGCCTGAAATAGGTGTTCACCGACGCGGATTCCGTCACGGACACCACTCCGCTCTTCTGCTTCACGAAGACCCTGCATTCCTTGTGCACGCATCTCGGGAAGGTATAGACGGCTGCCGAGTCCTCGATCTTCGCCTCCCAGCAGTCCAAAACGGGCGCTCCGAAGGGGAAGGAGATCTTCGTTTCGGTGGTCGTGTTCGGGTTCATCACGGAGAAAATGAAGCCGTTGTCGTATCTGTGGACGGTCGTCACCGGAGAGCGGGATTCGGGATCGAGTTTTCTGAAGCTGAATGAATATCCGGTCTTTTTTGCCGCGTCGAGAAGCTTTTGGGCTCCGTCGCCGCACCTTATAACATCGGCGCCTTTACCTGATCCCGGGATCAGAGAGGCGTTCTTTCCGGGATCCTCGGAGTAAGATATGAGCCTGCCCTCTAAGGCAAACGAACCGAGCTTTTCTCTCACTTTTTCGTCGGGCTGGACCGGGCTTATCAGAACGCAGCCGTCGTAAACGCTTTTCGGCGTTTTCATAAAGTTTCCCGACGACACGACGCAGTTGAGAGGGAAGCCGGAATTTATCGCGTCGAGAATGAATTTGTCGCCGAAGTACATTTCTTTCAGAAGATCTTCGCTTTCGGCGGTCGTGAACTCCTTCATCGGATAGACCCACACGAACGGAGCGGGTCTGTCCGGCGTTTCTTTTTCGGCTCTCAGTATGTGCGGCTGGACCTCGTACGCGTACTGATCCGGCATATCCCCGTAGGAATTGTCGACGGATAGCACGTAAAGATCCTTCGCGCCGCGCGTCCTGCCTTTTTCATCGATGCGCGAGACCGCCATCGGGAGATAAACATCGTGCGGGCAGGAATTGTATCTGTCGAACCACGGACTGTTCGCCCACCACGGATCGTGCAGGTAGTATCTGAAAATGAACTCCTCGCCGGGAAGCTCGCAGATCCGCGTCATGTGCCCGGCGAGCTCGATCCCGAAGTCGCCGTTGAGCGCCGCCCACGGCGAGTTGGGCGGGGGAGTGATCCCGAAGCCGCCGCGGTATATGTCCCAGAGAGGGACTCCGTCGCTGGCGTAATCTATGCCGACCGTGTTGTTGGTCCCGCGTGTTTCGAGGGGCAGATCCGGACAGGCTTTCCTGAAAAGCCTCCAGAAATCAAAGACCTTTTTTGAAGTATCGCCGAGCTTTTCCGGATGGAATCTTTCTCCGTCGAACACCTTTCCGGTCTTTTTCCACGGATCGGCGCTGAAGCCGAGACCGTTCGACAGCCACAGAAAATCAAAGCCCATATCCCGGCAGAATATTTTCGCCTGCTTTCCCAAAAACTCCGCGAAGGGAGTGTTCTGAGGTATCCCGTCGGGGTACGCGGCGTATCTTCTCCCGTCCGCGTTCAGAAGCGAGGTCGAATCCACGAATTTGCAGCCGTCGCAGCCGCTGTTCCCGAGGATCTCCCTGTGCCTTGAATACTTGAAGCCGGAAAGAGCGAATTCCGGTCCTATGTCAAAGGTCGTCCCGACCTTTATTTTGGCTCCCGGACAGAATTTTTCGCCCGTCCTTTTTATCAGCGAGACTATATCCTTCAGATCCCCGTAAGTAAAGACCGCGGGATCGGATGTATACGGTCTTTTTTTGAAGTGAGGCGTTAGATACGGCGGATCGGTTTCGTCCGCCTCGGGATTGTTGGCGGTCCCTATATATCTGCACCATTCGAAGGTTTCGCCCATATCCCCGGCGTAGTCGAGAAGTTCGCTCCCGTCCGAAAACCATGTCATGACGGACACGGTCTCAGTGCCCCGAGTCAGTGCGCCCCACTGCCTGAAAAGCTTCTCGCACACCTCGGGATATCCGCTCTTTTTTATTTTTCCGAACGGCTTCAGACTTATTTCAAGATTGACGCGGTCAAACATTTTTTGCTCCTTTACTTGACGTGAACGAATTCGATCCCGAGACAGTCGGCGATCTTTTTTATCGTCGAGGCCTGCTTTCCGACTCCGAGCGCGAAGTGGTGCGTCGGACCCTCCATGACCCATTTCTTGATGAAGGTCCTCGTGTCCGGCTCGAAGAAGCATCTCGTGTTCGTGTTCCCGGTCGGCGGGATCGGACCCTCGCGCGAGACGCCCTCCGCGACGATGAATCTGAACGAGCCGTTCCCGTCCTCGGCGATCCCGAACAGCGTCACGTCGCCGGTCTTCAGCCTGAATTCGACCGACGCTCCGCTCCCGGGCTTGCCGTGGTATTTTTTGATGCTCCTGAGCATCGGTTTGCCGAACGCCGCCCCGGTGTGGTGCGGTCCGTCGTGTCCGATGAGGATGAAATCGCCGTCGAAATCCAAAGGATGCAGTTCTCCGAGAGTGCCGCCCGCACCGAGCCTGTCCAGGATCATCATTGCGACGACCGTTTTCACGTCGTATTCTCCGCACATCGGTATCCCCTCGGAGTTCAGCACGGTGTTCCCGACGATCAGGCTCGACGCCGTCTCTCTGTTCGGGTCGCCTTCGGTGCCCTCGTAGTAGTACGCCATCCCGTCAAGAGAGTATTTTTCGACGAATTTTTCGAGCGCCGCGCAGCCTCTGGCAGCCTTCTCCTTGTCGGCCCGGGTGAGCTTCTGTGTCACCGGGTCGTTTTTCGGATCGGGCTGCAGGAACTCCCGGTCGATCATCCGGCACTTTTCCTCTATCTCCGGCGGCGTCACCTCGCGGTAGAGCTTCGTGAGCGAGTCTATCTCTAAAAGCGGCGCGTGGAGCCCGAAAGCCCTCCCTATCGCCGCGGGATCCGCGTGCAGGTCGTACATCGCCTCTAACGTGTGTCCCATCATGCCGATCCTCGCGCCTTTCAGCGAATGGAGCGCGCATGCGGCCCTGCACCATTCGCCGAGCTCGGGGCAGTCCTCGTCGAGAGTGCCGATGATGACGTCTCTCACTTTCTTCCCGGTCTTTCTCGCGGCGCAGATGAATTCGGGCACACTGCATATATTGTCGTTTTCGAGCTGCATGAACGTCGACGCTTTTTCGTAGTCGAGAGCCGTCCTCGGCTGGAGCGCCGTCAGAATGACGGGGCTGGTGACCTCCCTTATCAGCGGCACGAACACGGACGATGTCGCGTAGGTCACCATGTTGCACACGACGAGGTCGTAGTCGCCGCCGTTTATCTTCACGGCGGTCTCTCTGCTCTTTGCGGGATCGGTCACGAGCCCGAGATCGTCGACCGTCACGCCGTATTTTTTTATCTTTTCTATCAGGACCGAATGGTATCCTCTGAGCTTGTCGAAAAGCCCCTCGAACTGCGCGTCGTACACCGCGTGAGCGACGGCGAAAGCTGCGATCCTTGCGGTGATCTCTCTTTTTCTCTCTATCATTTTTTACACCTCCGGAATTTAAACTGTCTCTATTGATTATATCGGAATTTTATTGTATAATCAATAGGTCAAACAAACTTTGATTTGTAAAAAATAAAGATTTTCATTGCTTTTTTGTGAGGTCCTTGAAGTGACGGATAATAAATCGGATTTCAGCTCGCTTGAACCGTTCGTGAGGTTCTCGCGGTCTCTCTCGGTGTCTTCTCCCGCCGGGCTTTCGGGCAGGGTCCCGCTCGACAGAAGGATCTTTTTTCTCTCCTCCGGCTGCGCGCGCTTTACGGCTGGCGACAGAGTCTTCGATCTTGGCCCCGGCGATCTTGTCTATATCCCCTCCGGCGTCTTCTACAGTGTCGGAGTGCCGTCCGGAGGAGCTGTTTTTCTGGCGCTCAACTTCGATCTTGCCCCGTCCCGGTACTCCGGCCCCGCGCCCGTCGCTCCCGTCGCGCCGGAGGATTTCAGAGAGTGCGATCTGTCGGAAAGCGTTTTGGTTTCCGACGCGCCCGAGCTCGACAGTCCTTTTCTTGTTCCCGACGCGGGAGATCTCGGCGAGCTTATCGAAAAAATAGACGGCGAGTATTCCGATGGTGTCGTCTTCAGCCGAAGCGTCGCCGGAGCTTATCTTGTCTCGCTTCTCGCCGCTTGCATCAGAAGGCTCCGTTTCGGCGCGGGCGGCGTTTCGGCTTCGTTGAGCGAGAGGGTCCTCGATTACCTTCACCGCAACTGTCTGAGGCGCATCTCGAACGCCGAGATCGGCGAAGCCTTCTTCCTGCATCCCAATCACCTGAGCGCCGTCGTGAAAAAGCGCACCGGGATGAGTTTGCACCGATATCTCGTCTTTCTCCGTCTCAACCGCGCCGCGAAGCTCCTCGAGACGGGAGGCATGAGCGTCTGCGAGATCGCCGCGGAATGCGGCTTCTGCGACGCGAGCCATTTTTCGCGGGAGTTCAAGAAGCACTTTTTCGTCAGCCCGTCGGATTTTGCCGTAAAAAACTGATTTTGTTTATCAAAACCGTTGTCTTTTCGCCGTTTTCGGTTTATAATCTATCCGTATCGGTCCGCGCGGTCACAAGTCCGCCCGAACAATGATTTCGTTTATCTGAAAGGAGATCTTCCCATGCACGATTTTGCCGCTGATTTCATGCCGGTCGAGGGAGAAAAGCCTCTCGACAGATACGTTCCCGACGGGGGAGCGACTTCTCTTCTGAGAAAGGTCTGCTGTATCGGAGACAGTCTGGCTTCCGGCGAGTTCGAGTCGCTCGACGAGAACGACAAGATGGGCTATCACGATATGTACGATTATTCCTGGGGCAAATTCCTCGGGAGGATCGCCGGGTTAGAGGTCAACGTCTTCGCGAGGGGAGGTATGACCGCGAAGGAATATATGGAGAGCTTCGCGGACAAAAACGGCTACTGGGCGGACGCCGTCCAGGGCAACGCCTACATCATCGCCCTCGGCG
>JAFTEP010000306.1 GCA_017453605.1 Clostridia bacterium | reverse complement strand
GAAGGACAGATAAATGGGCATTATCCAGGCAGTGTTCGGAACACATTCGTCAAGACAGATAAAAAAACTCGCGCCGACGGTCGCGAAGATAAACGCTCTCGGCCCGAAGTACGCCGCGATGGACGACGCCTCGCTGAAGGAACAGACACAGATCCTCAAAAAGAGGCTCGCCGGAGGCGAGACCATGGACGACATACTCCCGGACGCGTTCGCGGCAGTCAGAGAGGCGGCGAAAAGAGTCCTCGAAACTCCGCACTACGACGTCCAGTTGGAGGGCGGGATCGTTTTGCATCAGGGCAGGATCGCGGAAATGAAGACCGGCGAGGGCAAGACGCTGATGGCGACTCTTCCGGCGTATCTGAACGCGCTCGGGGGCAAGGGCGTGCACATCGTCACGGTCAACGACTACCTCGCAAAGCGCGACAGCGAATGGATGGGGAAGATATACAACTTTCTCGGGCTCTCCGTCGGACTCATCATCCACGGCGGCACGAGGGAGGAAAAGCAGGCGGCGTACCGCGCGGACATCACCTACGGCACAAACAACGAGTTCGGCTTCGACTACCTCAGGGACAACATGGTCCTCTACAAGAAGGACCTCGTGCAGCGCGGACACGCCTTCGCGATCGTCGACGAGGTCGACAGCATCCTGATCGACGAGGCGAGGACGCCGCTGATCATTTCCGGCGAGGGAGAGAGCTCTTCTCCGCTCTACGCCGCCGCGGACAGCTTCGCACGTTCGCTGAAGGCGTTCAGGATAAAAGAGAGCGACGAAAAGAGCTTCGACGACGAACTCAAGGGCGACTACATCATCGACGAGAAGGCGAGAAGCGCGGTCCTGACACAGTCGGGGATCGAAAAAGCCGAGAAGTACTTCCACGTCGACAACCTCTCCGATCCCGAGAACGCGACGCTGAGCCACCACATCAACCAGGCCATCCGCGCCAACGGCATCATGAAGCGCGACGTCGACTACGTCGTGAAGGAGGGTGAGGTCGTCATCGTCGACACCTTCACGGGCCGTCTGATGCCGGGCAGGAGATATTCGGACGGACTGCACCAGGCGATAGAAGCAAAAGAGAAGGTGGAGGTCGCCAAAGAAAACAAGACCCTCGCGACGATCACCTTCCAGAACTACTTCCGTCTCTACGGCAAGCTGAGCGGCATGACCGGAACGGCTCTGACCGAGGAGGAGGAATTCAGAGAGATCTACAAGCTCGACGTCGTCGAGATCCCGACCAACCGCCCGATGATCCGCGTCGACAATCCGGACAGGGTCTACAAGACGCAGGCGGGAAAATACAGCGAGATCATCTAAGAGATAAAGAGCGCGCACGCAAAGGGCCAGCCGGTGCTGGTCGGCACGGTCTCGATAGACAAATCCGAGCTTCTGAGCGCGATGCTGAAAAAAGAGGGCATCGCACACAGCGTCCTGAACGCCAAACAGCACGAGAAGGAGGCCCAGATCGTCGCGCAGGCGGGCATACCCGGCGCGGTCACGATCTCCACGAACCTGGCGGGCAGAGGGACCGACATCAAGCTCGGCGGCAACCCGGAGTTCATGGCGGCGGCAAAACTCAGGCAGGAGGGCTGGGACGAGGAACTGATCGCAGTCGCGGACAGCTTCTTCGAGACCGAGGACGAAAAGATCCTCGACATAAGACGGCGCTTCCAGGAGATCTGCGGAGGCTTCAAGAAGCAGATCGAGCCCGAGGCCGAAAAGGCGAAAGCCGCCGGAGGCCTGTACATCATCGGCACCGAGAGGCACGAGTCGAGGCGTATCGACAATCAGCTCAGAGGACGCTCCGGCAGACAGGGCGACCCCGGTGCGAGCACGTTTTTCCTCTCGTTCGAGGACGACCTTCTGAGGCTCTTCTCGGGCGAGCGGATGGTCGGGATCATAGACGCGCTGAAACTCCCCGAGGATCAGCCCATCGACGCCCGCATCCTCTCCAACACCATCGAGCGCGCTCAGAAACGTCTGGAGGGCATGAACTTCGCGCGCAGAAGAAACGTATTGATGTACGACGACGTGATGAACCAGCAGAGGGAGCTCATCTACTCCGAGCGCAGGGAGGTCCTCGACGGCGCAGACCTCAGGGACAAGATCATGGGTATGCTCGAACAGACAGTAAGCGAGGAGGTCGAGGCGGCGTTCACTCCCGACGAGGACGGGAACCTCAGTCTCGATCAGCTCGAAAAGCACTTCGCCGAAGCGCTCGGCTCCGAAAAGATCGCCGAGGACACCGACAAGGACAAGTTCAAGGAAGAGCTTCTCGCAAAGTGCCGCGCCGCGTACGAAAACAAGGAGACGCTCTTCGGGAACGAGGTGTTCAGAGAGGTCGAAAGGGTCGTGCTTTTAAGAAACGTCGACGAGAAGTGGATGGACCACATCGACGCGATGAGCGACCTGACCGAGAGCATCAACCTCAAGGCCTACGGGCAGAAGAACCCGATCGTCGAATACAAGATGATCGGCAGCGATATGTTCGAACAGATGGTCGACGCGATCCGCTCCGACACCGTGCACACGCTTCTGAGGATCTATCCGAAGGAGCCCGTGCAGAGAAAGGCGGTCGCCAAGATCACCGGAGCTTCCCACGGCGGAAGCGACGCGCCGGTGAAAAAACAGCCCGTCCGCGCCAAGGGCAAGGTCGGCAGGAACGATCCCTGCCCCTGCGGGAGCGGCAAGAAGTACAAAAAATGCTGCGGAGCAAATCTGAACGATGAAAAAACCCAGTGAAAGCGGCCTGACTTTCATTTTCTGGGGGCTCGTCTTCTTTCTGACCCCCTGCTTTGCCGTTATAGACATCCTCCCCGACTTTATCGGCTGTATGCTGATACGCGCGGGGCTCACGCGCATCTTCGCCGCGGATCAGCAGCTTCGCACCGCGCGAAGGGACACGAGAAGGCTCTTCGTCGTGGGGATCCTGAAGACAGCGTCCGTCGCGATCTTCGCGCTCTTCCCGGGAGATCCGACGCTCATCACGCTCATCACGTTCGTCTTCGGCGTGCTCGAGCTGGTCTTCGGACTGCCGCTCGTCAACTCCCTTTTCGACGGGCTCTCGGCGGCGTCCGTCCGCTGTGAGGGCGGCGCGGCGCTCGACTCACTCGAGAGCGTGAGGCTGATCCTGAAGATCTTCCTCTGGACGAGGTGCGTGTGCTCATTTTTGCCGGAATGCTTCGTGCTGTTCGATCCGGCGTACACGGGAGAACTCGTGCACGGCAGCGTGCGCCTGAGCGAGACGCTCAACTCGCTGAAGCTCGTGACGCGATTTCTTCAGCTCGCGCTCGTCGGTGTCTTCGGGCTTTTCGTCTTCTTCAGGCTCCGCCGCTTCTTTTACTCTCTCAGATCGGACGGGGAGTTCGTTTCGTCGTTCGACTCAAGGCTCGCCGAGAAGATCGGCGACTTCGGGAACTTTGAGAACAGACTTTATCTCAACCGTGCGCTCGCGCTCCTTTTAGGCGCGTCTGTATTCACGTTCAGGTTTTACGCGAGCTTTTTCGGGGTGATCCCGGACTTTGTCGTCTTTTTGCTTCTGATCTTCGCCGACCGTTCGCTGAGAAACGCCGGGCTCGAGAATGCCGGCCGCCGCGCGCCGTTCGGCGTGCTCGCCGTCGTGTCGGGCGTCTGCTGGCTTTTCAGATGCGTGATGTCGGTAAGATATTTCCTTGGATTTGAAGAGGCGTGGCAGTCGAACGCCGCGGTGTATCCGCTCGGGCTTCTCAGCGCCCTGTGCCTGGGGACGGCGTTCTTTGCCGTCGCGGACCGGCTCGACGCCTGCTCTGAAAAGATATACGGCAGGCGCAGGATCCGAACCGGCATTTTGAAAACGCTCGGAGTCGCCGCGGCCGCCGCGGGCTTCATAGAATATTCTTTCCCCTCGCTCTACCGCTTCTCGCGCCTCATGTTCGACGACCGCTCCGTCGGAAGGACGCTCGACGGCGTGAACACGATCTTCGCTGCCGCCGCCGTGATAATCACCTTCATTTTCGTTTTCAGGGTGTGGCTGGCGAGCTCGGCGATGAGAGAAGAGATAGATTTCGACTGACGGAGGACAGTATGTGCGGATTCGCAGGAATGACAAATTGCACGGATGAAGAAATATTGAAAAACATGAGCCTTTCGATCAGGCACCGCGGGCCGGACGACTCGCAGACCGCCGTCGACGGCGGCTTTGCCGTCGCCTTCAGGCGGCTGAGCATCATCGACCTCGAAAAGGGCGGTCAGCCCTTCAGGGAAAAGAACGTGATCGGCGTCTTCAACGGCGAGATCTACAACTACCGCATCCTTCGCGAAGAGCTTCTCAAAGAGGGCGAAAAATTCGTCACCAACTCCGAGATAGAGGTGATGATGAAGCTCTACATAAAAGAGGGCGTCGACTTTGTCAAAAAGCTCAGGGGTATGTTCGCGTTCGCGTTCTGGGACAGCGAAAAGAAGACCCTCGCGCTCGGCAGGGACCGCTTCGGGATCAAGCCGCTCTACTATATGAAAACCTCCGACGGACTGATCTTTTCAAGCGAGACGAAGCCCTTTTTATTCGCCCCGGGAGTCGAAAAATTCAAAATAAACGAAGAAATTCTGCAGCACTACTTCACGTTCCAGTACGTTCCCGAGCCCGACACGATGGGCGGCGTCGCGTCTCTGGAGGCGGGCTGTACGGCGCTTTACGCATCCGACGGGACTCTCGATATAAAAAGATACTTCGATCCGATGTTCTCGCCGAAAAAGACCGGCACCTTCGAAGAGAGGGCGGCGCGTCTGAGAGAGGTGCTCACGGATTCGGTCAGGGCGCACATGATAAGCGACGTCCCGGTCGGCACCTTCCTTTCGAGCGGCATAGACTCGGCGATCATCACTTCCATATCATCCAAACTCACTCCGGGCATCAAGGCGTTCACGGTCGCCTTCGACGAGAAGGAATACTCCGAGATAGACGACGCGGCGGCGATAACAAAACATCTGGAGGTCGATCACATAAAGCTGATCGCCACGCCGGACGACTTCAAAAACGCGTTCGAGAAGGTGGTCTGGCATCTGGATTCACCGGTCGCCGATCCCTCGACAGTCGCGATATATCTGATCTGCCGGGAGGCGGCAAGGCATCTGAAGGTCGTGCTCTCCGGCGAGGGCTCGGACGAACTTTTCGGCGGCTACAGAGTCTACGACGAACAGCGCTGGTCGGGAAAGCTCTACTCCCTGCCCGGCTTTCTCAAAAGCTTTTTCTCGTGGCTGGCGGGGATCCTCCCCGACGGCGCGAAGGGCAAGAACCTTCTCATCCGCGGCACGACGCCCCTCGAGAAGCGCTACGTCGGGAACGCCTTCGTCTTCGACGAGGAGGCAAAACGGCAGGTACTCAATACCTGGAGCCCGGACGTTCACTTCTGGGACAGGACCGCCCCCGTCTACGAACGCGCGAAAGCGGCGGGGCTGGACAGTATGCTCAAAATGCAGTACGTCGACATGAACACCTGGATCAGGGGCGACATCCTGACAAAGGGCGACAGGCTTTCGATGGCGCATTCGCTGGAAGTGCGCGTGCCCTTCCTCGACAGAGAGGTCTTCGATTTTGCCGCCTCGCTCACCGACGGCGACAAGCTCAAAAGACACACGACAAAATACATACTCAGATACGCGTTCCGCGATATGGTGGACGATGCGACCTTCATGCGCCCGAAGAAGGGCTATCCCGTGCCGGTCAGAAAATGGCTCAAAAACGAGCTCTACGGCTGGGCGAAGGATATCATCGAAAACTCGACCGCAGACGCGTATATAAATAAAGAAGGGGCGCTGAAGCTCCTCGACGCTCACCGCGACGGGACCGCCGACAACTACAGAAAGCTGTGGGTCGTGCTCGTCTTCATCACCTGGTACAGGCTTTACGTCACGGACGCGCAAGGCTCGAAAAAACGGATCCTTTCCGGAGAGCTTTGAGCCGCGGAAGACCTGCGAGAATGCGCCGGAGCAACGGCGCGCGGAGGAACGGAAAATGAGCAGAAAAAAACTGCCCGACCGCATCAACGACGACTACACGATAAAGGTCATCATCCTTTATCTTCTGCGGGAGCTGGGCAGACCGCTGAGCTTTTCCGCGCTCAGCGAGATAATCATTTACGACGGAAAAGTCAACTATTTCGTCTTCGCGAGCTGTCTTGTGGACCTCGCCGACCGCGGGATGGTCGACAGGAACAACGACGTCTATTCGATAAACGCGCTCGGACTCGAGCTTCTCGGAGAGGTCGAGGACGGTCTTCTCGACTCCGTGAAGACGCGTATGCTCCGCAGCGCGGCGAGAGTTTTCGCGTTCAACCGCAGCGGGAGCGTCATAACAAGCGATATCGTCCCGAAAAACGACGGCTACGACCTTCTGTGCACGATAAAGGACAACAAGTACGACCTTGTCGAACTCAAGCTCTACGTCGACACGAAAGAAGAAGCGGAATTTCTGAAATCCCACTTCGACGACAACGCGGAAATAGTCTACCGCGGCATCCTCGCTCTCCTTTCGGGAGAGGTCAAGCTTCTCTTCGACGAGAAAAAGTCGTGATCTCCCCTGAATAAACTGCCCGGGACCGGCGTGATACGCCGGCCCCGGGATTTTTTCAACGCGGTTTACAGCTTCAGTTTCACTCCGTCTTTTTCGAGGGCGGATTGCAGGGCGGGGATATCGGCGCGGGTAAAGTCAGAAAACGTCGCGGCGGCCGTTCCGGCGGCCTGACCGCTGACTGCGCAGACCGGGATCACTCTGGTCACGTCCCAGAGGGCGTCGGTGACGGAAATGCACCTTCCCGCGGCGGCGAGATTTTTTATCATCTCCCCGTGAAGAGTGCCGAACGGAAGTTCGAAGGCGGGACCTCTTTTTCTCCAGTCTCCGAACATCCCGACGCTGTCGGCGAAGCTCTTGTGAGCGTCCGCCTCGTCCATCGTGAAGGCGCCCGAAAGGCGGCGGGTCATCCTGACCTGAGGGATCGTCGCCACTGTCGCGAGCGCGTGATCCTTTCTCACGCCGCCGTCTTTTTTGAAATCGTCGAGCAGCGTTTTGTGCGAGAGGACCGTCATTTCTGAAAGCTCCCTCGCGTCGAGCGCGGCGTAGTGCGGTTTTTCTTTTTCCTTCGCCCCTTTATCCACGCTTTCCGCCGCGCCGAGCATTTTCAGTTTGTAGCCGTCCGGTCCCGAAAAATAATACCACGAGGCGAGGACGTTCCCGCGCGCGTAGGCCGCGGTCTTCTCCCCGGCGAGGCGGCAGACGTCCGCGTCACCCGTGCAGTCGACGGCGCACTTTATTTTCACGGCTTCCCTGCCGCTTTTTGATTCGGTGACAAGGTGCGTGATAGCTCCGTTTTCGGTCCTGACGGCGCAGACGGAGGCTCCGTAGAGTATCTCCACGCCCTCTTTTATCAAAAGTTGTTCGCACAGGATCGCGAAGACCTGCGCGTTGAACTGAGTCAGAAAGCGCTCTTTTGTCCTGTCGCCCTCTCCGTCGAGCCACGCCGCGGGATATCTGTCCTCGCAGCCGAGCGAGATCGAAAGCCTTAGAAGCTCCTCGGCGATCCCGAACGAGAGCTGTCTTCCCCTGCCGTCGCAGAGCGGAAGATATATCGTGACGAGTCCCGAGGTCGCAAGACCGCCCAAAAGCCAGCTTTTTTCGATCAAAAGGGTCTTCGCCCCGTGTCTTGCGGCGGCGAGCGCGGCGGCGATCCCGGCGATCCCGCCCCCGGCGACCGCGACGTCGCAGAACGAAGCGACGTTCAGCGAGCGCTCTTTTTCAACGACAGTTTTCATTACGCTTATTCACCTATAAGCTCGTCCGCGAGAGTTTCGATCTGCTGCTGCGACTCGGGGCTCATCGCGCTGAGGATCTTCACCTGAGTGGGGCAGAACGAGACGTTTTTGCACTTTTCCTCCAAAAACGCCTTCATCGCCCTCGCCGCCGCCGGAGCCCAGCTCCCGTTTTCGATCAGCGCGACCGTCCTGTCCTTATATCCGCGCTCGGCGAGGCGGTTCAGAAAGTCCTTCATCAGCGGGAAGACGTCGCCGTTGTAGGTCGTGGTCGCGAGCACCAGCTTCGCGTGCGCGAATGCGGAGGCGACCGCCTCGTAGGCGTCGTCCTCTCCGAGATCCCACACGTCGGCGAGCTTTCCCTTTTCCTCGAGGATCTCGGCGAGCATCATCGCGGCGCTCTGGGTGTTGCCGTAGACCGAGCTGTAGACGATCACCGTCTTTTCGTCCTCCGGCTTATATTCGCTCCACAGTCCGTAAAGCTCCAAAGCGCGGGAGAGTTCCTCTCCGGCGAGCGCGCGCCCGTGGAGCGGGCAGACGAGTTCTGTCTCTTTTCCGGCGAGCTTTTTTAAAAGCCCCGCCGCCTGCGCGCCGTACTTGCCGACGATACCGAAATAGTATCTTCTCGCCTCGTCCTCCCATTTTTCGCCCGAGCCGGGCATGCCGAAGCTGCCGAAGACGTCGGCGGAAAAGAGGGTCTTTGTGAATTCGTCGTACGCGACGTTGACCTCGGGCCAGTGGAGCATCGGAGCCGCGGTGAAGGTCAGGACGTGCTTCCCGAGAGAGAGCGAATAGCCGTCGGGAGCGGGGACGGCCCTCTCGCCGGGATCGAAGCGGTAGAACGCCTTCATCATCGCGAAGGACTTGGGGTTCGAAACGATCTTCGCCCCGGGATAGGCTTCGGCGAAGGCGGCGATGCTGCCGGAATGGTCGGGCTCCATGTGCAAAACGACAAGATACTCCGGCTTTCTGTCTCCGAGAGCCTTTTTGACGTTTTTCAGCCAGACGTCGAGGTATTCCTCCTCCACGCCGTCGATCACGGCGCACTTTTCGTCAATGATGACGTATGAATTGCAGGTGAAGCCGCCGGGGACGGCGAACTGGTTTTCAAAGAACAGCTTTTCGTTGTCGGCGATGCCGACGTATTTCGTATCAGCTCCGAGTTTCATTTTTATTCCTTTCTTATTTCTTTTCTATGGCCGCCTGTCTTGAGTTTATCTCGCGGATGACGTCGGGATCGAACTTGAATTTTCTGTCGTAGGTCAAAAGACCGTTGATCTCCTGCTCGACGTCGTAGAGCTGAGTGTAGCAGAAGCCCATTATATCGGGATTGTCCAAAAGCGCGTCGGTCAGCCCCTTGTAGCGCGCCAGAAACTCCTCTTCGGTGGTGACCGCGTTGCCGTAGCCCCAGCCGGAGACCTCTCCGAACGCCCACTTTATGCCGCCGTATTCGCTGACGAAGACCGGGCTCTTTTTGTCCCACTTCTGTCTTCCCGCCCAGTCCTTTCTCCTTTCGAGCTGGTCGGTGATCACGCCCTCGGGGATCTTCGCGTAGTAGGAGGCGAACTTTTCGGGATCCTGCTCGTAGTCGTGGACGTCGAAGATATCGGTCACGACATGGAAGCCGCCGCTGACGTCGATCACCGGACGGGTCGGATCGGCGGATTTTGTCGCAAGATAGGCGAGCGTCAGAACGCCGTCGTACTGCTTACGGCGGTCTATGTCCCAGGTCTCGTTGAAGGGGCACCAGCCGATTATCGACGGGTGAGAAAAATCGCGCTCGAGCGCCTCGAGCCATTCGGGAAGGAAGGTGTAGATCGCCTCGGGGCGGGTGTGGTCGAGACCCCAGTTTGCCATTTCGCCCCATACCGGGTAGCCGAGGCGGTCCGCCCAGTACAGGAATCTCGGCTCGAAGACCTTTTCGTGGAGCCTCGCTCCGTTGAAGCCGAGCCTGAAGGAGTTTTCTATATCGGCCCTCAGCGCGGCGTCCGACGGCGCGGTGTAGATCCCGTCGGGCCAGAAGCCCTGATCGAGCACCCATCTGCCGAAGACTTTTCTTCCGTTGAGATAGAACGCCCTCTCGTCTATCGCGACCTCCCTCAGCCCGAAGTACGCGCATACCTCGTCTCCGGGAAGAGAGATCTTCATATCGTAGAGGTTCCCCTGCCCGATATCCCACAGATGCTTTT
>JAFTEP010000305.1 GCA_017453605.1 Clostridia bacterium | reverse complement strand
CTCAATATGGCAACCGCCGACGTCAACGGCGACGGAGAAGTCAACGGAAAAGACTCCAGAGCTCTTTACGCTCTCATAGCCGACAACTGATAAAACCGAAACCGCATAACAAAACAAGCGGGCGCGATCGCGCCCGCTTTTGTTTTTCGCATTCACTCTCTGCAAAGCTCCATATATACGGAGCCGATTTCTTCCCCCTCCGGCATCAGGTAACCCGGCATATCTTTCCGCTTGAACCCGAGTCTTTCGTAAAGGGCTATCGCTTTTAAGTTTCGCGGGTCGGGATCCACCCACACCTTTTCCGCGCCGTTTTCAAATGCTTTTTCTATCGCGTACGAGAGCGCCTTGCAGGCGATCCCGCGGCCTCTCGCATATCCGAACAGCTTTATATCCATCGCCGCGCTGCCCCGTTCTTTGTCGATCTCATAAAACGACTCTCCGCAGTACACGCCGTCCTCATATATCGAAAAGTGATCTATTGAAGGTCTGCCGGATGTGATCCAGTCAAGCCAGTTTTTCATTTCTTCGTCCGTTTTGCACAGCCCTTCCGGGAAACCCACAAACCGCATCACGTCGCCGTTCGCCCAGAGGCTTTGAACATTTTTAAGGTCTTCTGCCGACGTCTCTTTTATCTCTATCATATATATTTCTCCGAACCTATGAAATTACCGGATACGGTCGTTCTTCCGGTTTTTGATCCCCGCGGCGATGAGCCAAACGACCGAGAAGAAGATGAAATACAGTATCATCATGATCGGCGGATTCAGAAACTCTATCCCCGATTCTCTAAAGCCGGTCGCAATCCCTTCAAAGAACGGTACGCCTCCCATATAGCGGTACAGCATAAAGTCAAAATCGAATATAAAATCGATCGGGATCACGATCGCCGACGCCGCCAGATGGAAAATAAAACCGTCCGTGACCATTGAAAAGCGAAGCGGGGGGCGGGAGGTCACGAGGACGAGAAGTCCCATGAACACCATCAGGAAATGCCAGACCATCGAATAGGTCGCGCCGAAGGAGAGAAACGGATAGAAATTGAACGCGTTGAGGAAAAGCATCGTGGCAAATCCGCCGATGATCCCCCCTGTCGCGATCCAGCATTCCGCCATCCTCTGCAGCTTTCCTTTGCAAAATCCCGCGATAATCCCCGCAGGCATTATGAGAGAGCAGGTATCGAACGGAAGGATCCCGGTGTTGAAAGCTCCGCTCTGCCTGACGTCGTAATACGACTCCCACGTAGTTTTCCCGATATAAAGGATTGTCAGAAATATACCGAGAAACCCGATGATCTTTCGCACTTTTTGCAAAGGGGTCTTTCTCAGCGCAAAGAGCAGCCCCGTCAGGAGGACTACCGAGATCGCAAGATACAGATACTGCGCGAATCCGCCGTAGTCCTGCCCTGTATAGCCGGGGATATTGTATTTATACTCAAAAAAGCCGTAATCTCCCGTGAACATTTTTCCGTATTATTTCCTCACAGACCGTTACTTCAATAAACAGTATAAACAATCCCTGCGCGTATTTCAAGTGTCAGAGCCGTAATTGCGCGATTCTTCAATTAAAAAACTTTTTTCTGAAAAGGTATTGACAAACGCTATACTTCGTGATACGATGTATTACG
>JAFTEP010000304.1 GCA_017453605.1 Clostridia bacterium | reverse complement strand
CGCTGACAGCTTCCCCTCCAGGGGGAAGCCTTTGGAAGCGTCCCTGTATTTGTAAATAAACAGATGAAATGTTGCGTAAGTTTTAGTTATTCGTTTTTACTGTTACATTCAGCAATCAAAGTGTTTTCTTTATTCAGAAAAACGCTTTGGCTCTATGTTAAGTCAGAACAGAAAGTGCCGCTCTTAAGGCTTCCCCCCGGAGGGGAAGCTGTCAGCGCAGCTGACTGATGAGGGGACACCATAGCCCATTTACACTCCGTCTCCCTCGCCGACGCCAAAAGCGGAGGCGAAAAACCGAACGAAGCAAAAATGCAATAATTCCGAATTCCGAATTCCGCATTCCGCATTAAAGAAGATTCCGCATTCCGAATTCATAATTCCGCATTAACTTATTTTCTGCTCAGTTCGTGTTCTTTTTCCAGAAACGCTCTGCTGACGCCGACGTCGATGAAATCCCAGGGCAGAAGCTCGTCGAGCGGGATATCGCGGTTGGCGTAGAAATCGGGCGAGACGCCGCTGTCCTCGAAGGCCTTCTCCCAGCGTTCGATAGAGAAATGCTCGTCCCAGCCGTCGAAGATCTGTCCCGCGCGGTACGCCGCCTCTATCGCCCTCGCGACGCGGCGGTCGCCGCGGGCGAGCACCGCTTCTATGCGGCTCGCGCGGGCGTCGTGCCAGCTGTAGTCGATCTTTCTCGTCTTTATCTCGCCCCTCAGAAGCTCCTGCTTTCTCAGAAGCTCTTCAAGGCTGTTCTGTCCGTCCCACTGGAACGGGGTGTGAGGCTTCGGGATGAAGCAGCTCACCGATATGTTCACGCTGACGGGTTTGCCGCCCTTGGTCTTCGGGCGCACGCGGTAGAAGACGTCGAGGGCCTTTTCGGCGAGCCGCGCGATCCCGGCAACGTCTTCGTCGGTCTCCGTGGGAAGTCCCGATATGAAGTAGAGCTTGACGCTGTTTCGCCCGGAGGAAAACGCGACCTCCATGCTCTTTTCAAGATCCTCTTCGGTGACGCCCTTCCTGATCCTGTCCCTCAGCGCCTGAGTGCCCGCCTCCGGAGCGAAGGTCAGCGAACGCTTGAGACCGGGGAATCTCTCCATGAGTTCCCGCGAGAAGCTGTCGAGCCTCATCGAGGGCAGGGAAACGTTGATGTGCTCGGTCTTCGCCCAGTCGAAGATCAGAGAGCAGAACTTTTCAAGCTCTTTGTAGTCCGAGATCGAAAGCGAACAGAGCGATATTTCCGAATAGCCGGTGTTGGCTATCGCTTCTCTTGCCTGCCGGTACAGAGTTTCGGCTTTTCTGGTGCGGATCGGTCTGAACAGCACCCCCGCCTGACAGAAGCGGCAGCCGCGCCAGCAGCCGCGGTTTGCTTCCAACACGACTCTGTCGTGGACCGTCTCTATGTGCGGCACGACGGGAGAAGTCGGGTAATAAGAGGCGTCAAAGTCCTTCACCGTGCGCTTTATCACCTTCGCCGGAACGTTCTTGTCGGCGCGCACAAACGCGGCGAGAGTCCCGTCGGGCTTGTATTCGGGCGTGTAGAGCGAGGGGACGTAGAAGCCCTCGAGCTCGGCAGCCGCGCGGTAGAGGAAATCTTTTTTTGACAGGCCCTTTTCGCGGCAATCTCTGTAGAGCGCCATCAGCTCGGGAAGCGCTTCCTCGCCCTCTCCGACGCTCATTACGTCGAAAAACTCCGCGAAGGGCTCGGGATTGTAGACGCAGGGTCCGCCGCAGATAACGACGGGATCGCTCTCGCTCCTATCAGCCGCCCTGAACGGTATGCCCGCCAGATCGAGCATATACAAAACGTTGGTGTAGCTCAGCTCGTACTGTATGGAAAAACTCACGAAGTCGAACGCTTTCAACGGATCGCCGCTTTCGAGCGCGTAGAGCGGCACGCCCTTAGACTTCATCAGCGCCGCCATATCGTCCCAGGGCGCGAAGCACCTCTCGCACCAGACGTCTTCAAGCGAGTTGAGGACCCCGTAGAGTATGCGGATCCCGAGATTTGACATCCCTATCTCGTAGACGTCCGGGAACGAGATGCAGTATCTTATCTTTCCCTTTTTGTCCTTTATCACTTCGCCCTTTTCGCCGCCGATGTACCTGCCCGGCTTCTCGACGGTCTTGAGAGCGCCGCGCAGCTTTTCAGGAAGCATGGTCTTCGCCTCCTTTGCCTTTATACAGCACCTTTTTCAAAAACTGACCCGTGTATGACTTCTCGCAGCAGGCGCACTGTTCGGGAGTGCCGCAGAAAACGACCTCCCCGCCTCTGTCGCCGCCCTCTGGACCGAGATCTATGATCCTGTCGGCGCACTTTATGACGTCGAGATTGTGCTCGATCACGACGACGGTGTTCTTCTGATCGGCGAAGCGGTTGAGGACTTCGAGCAGCTTTTCGACGTCCGCGCTGTGAAGGCCCGTGGTCGGCTCGTCGAGGATATAGATGGTCCTGCCCGTGCCGCGGCGCGAAAGCTCCTGCGAGAGCTTCACTCTCTGCGCCTCGCCGCCCGAGAGCGTCGTGGAACTCTGCCCGAGCTTGATATACCCGAGCCCGACGTCCTTCAGGGTCGCCAGCCTTCTTTTTATCGCGGGGATGTTCTCGAAGAACGGCAGAGCCTCGTCGACCGTCATTTCGAGCACGTCGAAGATGTTTTTGCCCTTGTATTTTACTTCCAGGGTCTCGCGGTTGTATCTCTTTCCGCCGCAGACCTCGCACTTGACGTAGACGTCTGACAGGAAGTTCATTTCGATCTTCACGGTCCCGTCGCCCTGGCAGGCTTCGCACCTGCCGCCCTTGACGTTGAACGAGAACCTGTCCTGCCCGAAGCCTCTCGAACGGGCGTCCGGCGTCCTTGCGAAGACCGCGCGGATATCCGTGAACATCCCGGTGTAGGTCGCCGGGTTCGAGCGCGGAGTGCGGCCGATCGGCGACTGGTCGATCGCGATCACCTTGTCGAGCTGTTCGGCTCCGACGACGTCGCGGCACTTGCCGCGGATCGCCGACGAGCGGTTCAGACGCTTTGTGAGATCCGCGAGAAGGATCGAGTTTATCAGCGAGGATTTTCCGCTTCCCGATACTCCCGTCACAGCCACGAAGCAGCCGAGCGGGATCTTCACGTCGATGTTTTTCAGATTGTGCTCCTCGGCGCCGAGGATCTCGAGGTAGCCCGTCGGCTCCCTTCTTTTTTCGGGGACCGCGATCTTTCTCCTGCCGCTCAGAAAATCCCCGGTCACGGAGCCGGGCGTGTTCATGATCTCTTCCGGCGTGCCCGCGGCGACGATCCTGCCGCCGTTGATCCCGGCGCCCGGTCCGACGTCGACGATAAAGTCGCTCTCGAGCATCGTCTCCTCGTCGTGCTCCACGACGATCACGGTGTTCCCCGTGTCCCTCAGACGCTTCAGGGTATCTATCAGCTTTTTGTTGTCCCTCTGGTGCAGACCTATGCTCGGCTCGTCGAGGATATACAAGACCCCCATCAGAGAGGAGCCGATCTGCGTCGCGAGCCTTATCCTCTGCGCTTCGCCGCCGGAAAGCCCGGCGCTGCCTCTGGCGAGAGTGAGATATTCGAGCCCGACGCGCTGTAAAAATTCCAGCCGCGAGGCGATCTCCTTGACGACCTCGGCTGCGATGATCTTTTCTCGCTCGGTGAGCTTTATATTCTTTACGAAATCGTAGGCCTTTTCGACCGACAGCTCGCAGAGCTCGGCGATATTCAGCCCTCCGACGGTGACGGAAAGGATCTCGTCCTTGAGGCGGCGTCCTCCGCAGCGCGGGCAGGGGACCTCTTCTAAAAACTGGTCGTAGTATTCGTTGTCCCCGGTGTCGAAGCGCTCCTGGATGATGTTGATGATCCCCATAAACTCGCCCGGTCTCAAAACGGGGCGGTTGAAGCGGTTTTTTCTGAAATGCTTGTCGGAGGTGCCGTAGAGCAGGATCCGGAGCTGGTCGGGCGTGAGATCCTCTATCGGCGTGTCGATCCCGAAGCCGTGTGCGGCGCCGATCTTTATAAGCTGCTTCCCGGTCCAGGTGCTCTCGTCTATCGACTTGAAGCCCGAGCAGAT
>JAFTEP010000303.1 GCA_017453605.1 Clostridia bacterium | reverse complement strand
GCACAAAAAAAGGCTGACGATATAGCTTTTACCGTCGATCAGAGATGTGCGGAGATCATCGCCGCCAACGCCGAGAAGATCGAAGAGGAAAAGAAGACCCTCGTTTCATTAAGAAAGATGTCAAGTGATTTCAGAGACAGCCTTTACAGCCAGTATCTGACTCACGTCAAGATGATAAAGGAAATGGAGCTTCCCGATCCCGAGAAAGTCGACGGCGACCTCAAAACCGCCGTTGAGATGGAAAAAGCGGCGATGGAGAACCTCGATCCCAAAAAAGAGGTCTATGACGCCGCTCAGAGACCGGTCGATGAAGAAAACTCGTCTTCTTCGGATCCGGCGATCGGATAAAGATTTCCCGAAACGACGCTCAAGACCGCAAAGGACGTTTTGCTAAATTGAAAAACCGCAATAAACTGATCCTGTTCTTTTCCGTTATCGCTCTAAGCGTGATCGCGGACCAGTTGACGAAAAACATTGCCGTGAAAGCCCTTGAAAACAAGGGCTTTGTGAAGGTTATCGGCGACTTTTTCGGTTTTGAACTCGTGAGAAATCCCGGCGCGTTTCTCGGGTTATTCAGCGCAAACAGATGGCTTTTCATGATGCCGTCAGCGGCGGCGATTGTTTTTTTGACCGTCTGGCTCTTTAAAAAAACAAAAGCCGGTCCTCTTTTTTGCGTTTCAATCTCGCTTTTTGTCGGAGGCGGGATCGGAAATATGATCGACAGGCTTTCTCTCGGAAAAGTGATCGATTTCATTGCCTTTCGTTTCGGCGCCTGGAGATTTCCGAATTTCAACGTCGCCGATTCGTGCGTTACCGTAGGAGCGGCTTTGTTTTTGATCTACTGTCTCATAACTGACGACAAGGAGCTTTTCTCATTCGGATCAAAAAAGAAAAAATCCGATCCCGATGAAGGCGAACCTGACGGACCTGAACCCGAAAACTCCGAAGGCGACGTTTCCGAAGCGGCGGGCGAAAACAAATGAACGACTTTGTTTTTGACGACGACGAGAGCCGTCAGATAACGCTTTTCTGCGACAGCGACTCAGAGAGGCTCGACAGTTTCTGCGCCTCGAGAACGGATCTGACCCGATCGCACATAGAAAAGCTCTGCGATTTGGGGCTGGTGCTCGTCGGATCCGTTCCCAAAAAGAAAAACTACCGCCTCAAAAACGGCGATACAATAACCCTGACCATTCCGCCTGCAGAAGAGCTTGACGCCGTCCCTCAGGATATACCTCTTGACGTGGTTTATGAAGACGGCGACCTGATCGTCGTGAACAAACCCGCCGGGATGGTCGTCCATCCCGCCCCCGGGAATCCCGATTCGACTCTCGTGAACGCGCTTTTATATCACTGCAGCAATTCTCTTTCGGGGATAAACGGAACCGTGCGTCCCGGGATCGTTCACCGGCTCGACAAGGACACCTCCGGACTTCTGATCTGCGCGAAGACCGACAGGGCGCATATTAAGCTCGCCGCCGATATAAAGGAACACAAAATAGAAAAGATCTACTACGCGCTCGTATACGGACACCCGAAGCTTTCGGAGGGAACGGTGGATCTTGCCGTCGGCAGGAGCAGGACGGACCGCAAAAAGATGTGCGCGTACCCAACCGATACACAGGGCGCGAAAAAAGCCGTCACTCACTATAAAGTCGAAAAGGAATTCGACTGCTACTCTCTTTTGAGGATCTCTCTCGAGACCGGGAGGACACACCAGATCAGAGTTCATCTTCTGAGCATCGGACATCCCGTAGTGGGCGACACGCTCTACGCAGCCGGCAGGGAGACGCTCGGGCTGAAAGGTCAGTGTCTTCACGCGGCCGAACTTACCTTCTATCATCCCGTGACCGGGGAGAAACTGCATTTCGTATCACCTCTTCCCTCTCACTTTCAGGAAGCGCTCCGGAAAGCGGAAGGAAAGAAAAGATAAAACCAATAAAGCAAATCGATCGGAGGAAGAAAAAACATGGATCAGGCAAGAAAAACCGAGCTTAAAAAGCTTGCCGCAAAAGTCAGACTCGGCGCTCTCGAAGAAGTCTTCAGCGCTCAGTCCGGTCATCCGGGCGGATCACTTTCCGTCGCGGATATCATCACCTATCTCTTTTTCGAAAAAATGAACGTCGATCCCAAGAATCCCAAGGATCCTGACAGAGACCGCTTCGTTCTTTCCAAGGGCCACACCTGCCCCGCTCTCTACGCCGCTCTGGCTCTAAGAGGCTACTTTGACACCGCTCTTCTGAAGACCTTCAGAAACAAGACGAGCATCCTCCAGGGTCACCCCGATATGAAGCACATCCCCGGCGTCGATATGAGCTCCGGTTCACTCGGTCAGGGCATCTCCGCCGCCTGCGGCATCGCCCTTTCCGGAAAGATCTCCGGCAAGAGCTACAGAGTCTACACGGCTCTCGGAGACGGCGAGATCGAGGAAGGTCAGGTCTGGGAGGCGGCTATGTTCGCCGCTCACTACAAGCTCTCCAACCTCACCGCTTTCATCGACTTCAACGGACTGCAGATCGACGGCGATATAACCAAAGTCATGAACCCCACTCCGATCGACGAGAAGTTCAGAGCTTTCGGCTGGAACGTCATAGAGATCGACGGACACGACTTCGATCAGATCGAAGCCGCCGTCACGCTCTCCGAAAAATGCGACAAGCCCACCGCGATAATCGCTCACACCGTTAAGGGCAAGGGCGTTTCCTTTATGGAGAACAACGCTTCCTGGCACGGCAACGCGCCCAAGGAGGACCAGTACAATCAGGCGGTCAGCGAGCTCGAAAGCGCTCTCGCGGCTCTCTGAGAACGAGAAAGGGGAAAAACAATGAAGTTAAAGAAGATATACAACGTCGGCGACAAGATCGCCACCCGCGAAGCATACGGAGCTGCTCTCGCCGAATTCGGCGCAGAGTACGATCTGGTCGTGTTTGACGCGGACCTTTCCAAATCCACCAAGACCTCGACCTTCCAGAAGGCGTTCCCCGACAGGTTCTTCAACTGCGGTATCGCCGAGGGCAACATGATGGCCGTCGCCGCAGGCGTCGCCACGACCGGCAAGATCGCTTTCGCGAGCTCTTTCGCGATGTTCGCTGCCGGAAGAGCTTTCGAGCAGGTCAGAAACTCCATTGGCTATCCTCACCTCAACGTGAAGATCGGCGCGACACACGCCGGCATCACAGTCGGTGAAGACGGAGCCACCCACCAGTGCAACGAAGACCTCGGACTCATGAGAACGATCCCCGGAATGGTCGTCATCAACCCCGCCGACGCGGTCGAAGCAAGAGCCGCTGTTCTTGCCGCAATCAAACACGACGGTCCGGTCTATCTCAGATTCGGCAGACTCGCCGTCCCGGTCATCAACGACGAAGACACCTACGAATTTGAGATCGGCAAAGGACAGGTAGTCGCTGACGGCGACGATGTCACGATCGTCTCCACCGGCGTTCTGACCGCTCAAGCGATCATCGCTCGAGAAATGCTCTCCAAGGAAGGCATCAGCGCAAGGCTCGTGAACATTCACACGATCAAGCCCATCGATTCTCAGCTCCTTGCCGAAAGCGCCGCCAAGACCGGCTGCATCGTCACCGCGGAAGAACACAGCATCATCGGCGGACTCGGAAGCGCTGTCTGCGAATCCGTCGCCGAGACCTGCCCCGTTCCGGTCCTCAGAGTCGGCGTGAACGACGTCTTCGGAAAATCCGGCAAAGCCGTCGAGCTCCTCGACGAATTCGGCATCAGCGCTCCGTTCATCGCGGAAAAAGCAAAACTCGCCATCTCCGCGAAAAAGCGCTGAAAATAAAAAATTATACGCGACAGTTCGCCGTCCGCATCGGGAAACCGGAACGGGCGGCGGAATTATGTCATGGCTGCTTTTACTGTCCGTTATTTTTGCAAAATAACTTCCGAAAACTTATTTTTCGTCATTACAATCAGACGATATGAATAAGGATCAAAGCTGTTTAAACTATCCTGTCGAGCTCAGAATCGGTCATAAGCTTCAGAAAGTTCTTTGCGAAGATCTTTTCTTTGACGCGGTCTTCTATCGGAGCGAACGCGACTCTGCCGAGTTCATATTTGGGATCGAGATTGATCTGATCCGTGCCGAAGATCACTCTGTCTTCACCGGCAAGAGCGACGATATCCTCGACGCCGTAGTTGTTTTCCAAAGATCCGCAAAGTTCAAGATATGCGTTCGGGTATTCTTTTATTATCTTCACCGCCCTGTCGGTCTCTTTTGAATAACCGCCGCCCTGATGGGCGATGATGAATTTCAGATTTCTTCTATTTTTGAGAGCAGCCGATATATCGTTCAGTTTCGGATCGTCCGCCCAGACGTGACACAGAACGGGACAATGCGCCTCGTCGGCAAAATCGAGCGCGTAGGCGTATTCAGGCGCATTCAGGGCTCCGTGATACAGACCCGGCAGGAATTTCAATCCGACAAAGCCTTTTTTGTGTGAATAAAGCTCCAATTCTCTCTTTATCGCTTCCATTCCGCAGAGCGGGACGACAGAGATATATCCGTAGACTTTTCCCGGGAAAAGCTCGAGACTTTCGGCGCAGATACGGTTCGCGTCTTCCATAAAACCGCCGACGAGAGGATGAGGGGCGGTCACGATACAATCGATCCCGAGTTTTTCAAACTCGTCGACGACCGTTTTCGTGTCGGTGTGCGAATACTGCTGGTGCCATCCGGAAAGGTTGTAGGGACAGATGTGCGTGTGCGCGTCGATGATCCGGCAGCCGGGAGAAAAAGAGTCGAACGCTCTTTCAAAAACAGTCATTGACCGATCTCCTCCCAGTTGAGTGAAAAGATCTTTACTTTTTGTTTTTCGGTGATAAATGCAAATTTCACGAGACCGAGAGCTCCGGCGGGAGAAAAATCGGGGTATCCGCTCCCGAAAAGGAGTCTGTCCTCCCCGCCCCTCTCGCAGATCTCTTCAATCTGTCTGTGATCGAGCATCTTTTCGATCGTGAAAAAGACGTTCTTTGTATATTTCAAAAGCGGAAAAACGTTCCTCGAACCGCAGATCCCGTAATCAGTTAGGATGAACTTAACGTTCGGGTAAGAAAAAGCGATTTCAGGGAGGTGACGGAAAAAATCGAAGTCGTAATTTGCTCTGATGATAAGAGGCATTGACAGTACGTTCAGAGACTCCAAGATCTCGCTGAAATAGAAAGCGTCGAAGACGACGCGCTGTTCTGTCGGGAATACGACGGCCGCCGACGGAGAGAAAGCGCGGAGTCTGTCGGCGAGACCGCCCGTTCCCTCAAGAGAATCCTCACCGAGCGCGGGATCGAGAACGACGCAGCTTTTCAGAGCGCCGCCGCTCGAAAGAGAGATCTCGAATGTCAGGGAGTTGCCCTTCTTCGGGTCGAGTTTGGCGAACTGATGATAAATGATTCCGCAGGAAATTCCGTATGTCTTCATCATTTCGGCGAGCTTATCGGGGGACGCTTCTCTTTTGAGCGCGTCGAAACCGCCTGTATAAAGGTTAACGTCAACGATCTTCAATCAGTCGACCCTCCCCTCTTTTATGACTTTCTTATAGAACTCAAAGCTTTTTCTCGGGACTCTTTCGAGAGTGTCGTATCTTACCTGAACGAGTCCGAAAATATATTTGTAACCGCCCGCGTAAAGCTCGTTCGTGTCAAGGAAGGTCCAGTGGAAGTAGCCTTTCACGGGAAAACCGGCGGATATGGCTCTCGACACAGAGCGAAGATGCTCTCTGAGATACGCGATCCTGTAGGAGTCGTCGAGATCCTTTTCATAGTCGCCGCTCTTTTCAACTCCGATCCCGTTTTCTGAAATGAATATATCTTTCCCCGGGTATGTTTCGCTGAGATACTTCAGGGCGTCGTAAAGACCCTGGGGATAGCTGAAAAAGCCGTATGCGTCCTTCGGGAGGTCATTGTTTACGACGGAACGGTAGCGGAGGCGCTTTTCGGGCGCGTATTCGGCAAAGCTCGGGCTGTAGTAATTGACGGCGATAAAATCGTTTGCGACAAAACTGTCTTTAAGATCTTTTTCGTGATTTTCCGGCAGTTTTGAAAAAAACCAATCTTCTTTCAGAAGAATCTCGGGATAACGCCCTTTCAGCATCGGATCGAGCCAGAGACCGGAGTAGAACGCCTGCTTCATACGCGCCGCGCGGTCGTCGAGAGGATCCATCGAGAGAGAATAGACGGGCTCGAAGTGGATGACGGCGCCGATCTTGCCCTTGAGACCGAGGCTTTTATAGGTCCTGACAGCCTCGTAGTGCGCAAGGATCATATTGTGAGAGGCTTTAACGGCGAGATCGTCGTCCTTGAGAAAAGGAGCGTTGCAGGCGTTAGCGTAGGCGCCGTAGACGTTGATGCTCGGTTCGTTGACGGTGGACCAGAATTCGACTCTGTCGCCGAACTCCTCAAAGCAGGTGCGTGCGTATTTTTTGAACCATTGAACGAAATCAGGCTCAAGGATCCCGCCGCGCTCGACGACCCAATACGGAAGATCGCAGTGGAAGAGATCGAAGAAGGTTTTGATCCCCTCGCTCTTCAGACAGTCGATCAGCCTTGAATAATAGTCGAGCCCGTCACGCGAAACTTCGTCGGGACCGTTCGGATAGATCCGCGACCAGGAGATCGAGAACCTGAAGCATCTCAGCCCGAGTTCTTTCATAAGCTTCACGTCTTCGGGGTATTTATGGTAGAAGTCGGCGGACTTGTCCGGATCGCCGCCGAGATACTTTTCGGGGAAAAGTTTATAAAAGTGATCGGCGACGTCCTCGCCCTTTCCACCCTCGTGAACGGCTGATTCTATCTGGCAGGCGGAGCTTGCCGCTCCGAAAAGAAAATCATCGGGAAATAGAAAATCCATTTCGGCCTCCTAACAAT